>JAQUTW010000021.1 GCA_028694215.1 Paludibacteraceae bacterium
TTTGAATCTCTCTTTGGTTTGAATGTTTTGGCTTCATCTGTTGAGGCTCGGGTTGTTCGAGCTTTATCCCATATTGGTGTGGTAACAGAGCGGTTTAGTGCTTCTATTATTCGCTGAGCCTTATCACTACCAGCCTTGAAAACAGGATAGCTTTCAAGGATTAAATACCATTCGTTATGATATTCGGATTTGCGGAGCTTTGCAGTACATTTGGTTTTTGCAAGTTTCTTTTTCATGGCTCAGTATTATTTATGGTTGAATAGCCGGTCGATTTCTAATTTGGGGACATATACGAATTTGCCAATTTGCTTTTTGGGAATACTGCATTTTCGAATGGTCTTTTGTACTGTGGAGGCTGATATTCCAAACTTCTCTGTTATCTCGCCAATCGTGTAGCACTCACTTGGGTCATAATTGAGTTTTGTTTGTTCGATTAGTGGTTGAGTAGATTGAATGATTTCAACCTTTGGAAACATGGCTTCTATGTGAACCCGACTAATGCGGGTTAATCGCTCCCCAAGGTTGACAGCAGGGATATTGCCTTTTCTGATTTGGCGGTATATGGTATCTCTTGAAATGCCAAATAAAACTACAGCTTCAGCAATGGAGATATAAGGGCGGTCAGTTGGGATTTGCTCGGCTAACTGTTGGCGTTGTTCCTCTTGCTTTTCTTGTGCCTTCTTTTTACGAGTTGCAGCCTCCGAACATTTCTTTGAGCAAAATTTTGAATACACAGTTTTAGCATTGAACTGAGCACCGCAGTTTTCGCATGTCTTTGGAAGAATAAATTTGCTACCAGGCATATCAATCGTTTTTAGAATGAATAAGTAGTGATAAGTATTTATTAGTCGCACCTTACTGTTATTTAAGTCGCGTAACAAATATGTAGCAAATATACGAAAAATAATCGGATATATCAATAAGTAAGCATAAATAATAAAATAAAAAACCGCTGTAAACTAAGTGTTTACAGCGGTTTGAATATGGATATTAATCCTTGTTTTTGGCTTTTACTTTACTTCCTCAAAGTCGGCATCTTGAACGTTGTCGTCGCCGCCTTTGGCATTGTCAGCATTGGATTGTGCCTGCTGGTTGAAATCAGCCCCGGCTTGCTGACCGCCTTGTGCGCCCTGTGCATTGGCAGCATTATACATATCCTGACTTGCAGCGTGGAATGCAGTGTTCATTGCTTCCATGGCTTTGTCGATGGCATCCAAATCTTGGGCTTTGTGTGCCGCTTTCAAATCTTCCAATGCTTTTTCTATCGGAGCTTTTTTGTCAGCAGGAATTTTATCGCCCAACTCTTTCAACTGTTTTTCCGTCTGGAAAATCATGCCATCAGCCTGATTCAATTTATCGATACGTTCACGTTCTTTTTTGTCGGCATCGGCATTAGCTTCAGCTTCGGCTTTCATTTTTTCGATATCTTCTTTGCTCAAGCCACTTGATGCTTCAATACGGATAGCCTGTTCTTTCCCTGTTGCCTTATCTTTGGCAGAAACTTTCAAAATACCGTTGGCATCAATATCAAATGTTACTTCGATTTGCGGAACGCCACGCGGTGCTGCCGGAATTCCATCAAGATTGAACATACCAATTTGTTTGTTTTGGCTTGCCATCGGGCGCTCGCCCTGTAATACATTGATTTGTACCGAAGGCTGATTATCGCTGGCAGTTGAGAAAGTTTCCGATTTTTTGGTTGGAATGGTTGTGTTTGCATCAATCAATTTGGTCATAACACCACCCATTGTTTCAATACCCAAAGAAAGCGGAGTAACATCCAACAGTAACACATCTTTTACCTCACCAGTCAAAACACCACCTTGAATGGCAGCTCCAACGGCTACTACTTCGTCAGGATTTACACCTTTGGAAGGCGTTTTTCCGAAGAATTTTTCAACCAGCGTCTGAATAGCCGGAATACGTGTAGATCCACCAACCAAAATGACTTCGTCAATATCCGATTTGTTCAAACCTGCAGCTTTCAGTGCATTTTCGCAAGGAGTCAAACAAGCTTGTATCAGTTTGTCTGCCAATTGTTCAAATTTGGCACGTGTAAGTGTTTTTACCAAGTGTTTCGGAATTCCGTTTACCGGCATGATGTACGGCAAATTAATTTCTGTAGAAGTTGAACTTGACAACTCGATTTTAGCTTTTTCGGCAGCTTCTTTCAAACGTTGCAAAGCCATTGGGTCTTGACGCAAATCAACACCTTCTTCTTTCTGAAATTCGTCTGCCAACCAGTCAATAATTACGTGGTCAAAGTCATCACCGCCAAGGTGCGTATCACCATTGGTAGATTTTACTTCAAATACACCATCGCCCAATTCCAAGATAGAAATATCAAACGTACCGCCACCAAGGTCGAATACGGCAATTTTCATATCTTTATTGGATTTATCCAAACCGTAAGCCAAAGCAGCTGCTGTTGGTTCGTTTACAATACGGCGAACTTTAAGACCTGCTATTTCGCCGGCTTCTTTCGTGGCCTGACGTTGTGCGTCGCTAAAATAGGCCGGTACGGTAATAACGGCTTCGGTTACTTCCTGTCCCAAATAATCTTCGGCGGTTTTCTTCATTTTTTGAAGAATCATAGCCGAAATTTCCTGTGGCGTGTACAAACGCCCGTTAATATCAACACGCGGAGTGTTGTTGTCTCCTTTTACCACTTTGTATGGCACACGCGCTACTTCTTTGCTTACACGGTCGAAAGTTTCGCCCATGAAACGTTTGATAGAATAAACTGTGTTATGAGGATTTGTAACAGCCTGACGTTTAGCCGGATCACCGACTTTACGTTCGCCACCGTCAATAAATGCCACAATTGATGGAGTGGTACGTTTACCTTCGCTATTTGCTATAACGACAGGTTCGTTACCTTCCAAAACCGCCACACAAGAGTTGGTTGTTCCTAAATCGATACCAATAATTTTTCCCATAGTTGTTATAATTTAATTGTTTATTTTTTTCAAAAACTATCGCCTATGCTTTTACAAATGATGTGCCATTTGCTTTTTCCGATAAGTAAGTTAATTTTTGGCACATTTTTCTGTAAAAACAGTCCGTCTGGTCACCAAAAAATCTGACAAAGTGTCATAAATATATCCAAAGCATTAAAAAAAACTCCATTGAAAAGGAGGTTTTTTTTATTCGATTTTCGTACCCGAATTTTTGCCTATGTCATCTGCTTTGGTAATGACAACCCTACGGACGCCCGCCTTAATGGCTTCAAAAGCATTTTGCAATTTCGGAATCATACCGCCACTGATTATTTTTTGTGCTTTATAATTTTCAAAATCCTTTTCTGTAAGATGCGAAATTACACTGTCTTCATTATTCTCATCACGCAAAACACCTTTTTTCTCGAAACAAAAAACCAACGTAACCTCAAAAAACTCTGCCAATGCTTTAGCAGCTTCCCCGGCAATTGTATCTGCATTGGTATTCAATAAATTACCATTACCATCATGTGTAAGCGGCGCCAAAACAAGAACCTTGTTTTTATCAATCAAATCGGCAAGAACTGCCCCATCTACCTTTTTCACATCACCCACAAAGCCATAATCGACAGGTTGAGCCGGACGTTTTTCAGCCAACATACAATTCATATCGGCTCCTGTCAAACCCAACGCATTGACACCGCGTTTTTGCAATCCTGCCACAATTTGTTTGTTAACCAAGCCACCATAAACCATCGTTACCACACGTAACATTGCTTCGTCCGTAACACGCCGACCATCTATCATTTGAGTTTCTATGCCAAGTTGTGCAGCTATTTTAGTGGCAGACCGTCCGCCTCCATGCACCAGAAGCTTAAAACCTTGCAACTGTGCAAAATCATCCAACAAACGATTAAGCGTATCCGGTTCTTCCACAATTTTGCCACCAACTTTGATAATTGTCAGTTTTTCCATAGATTAATTGCTTTCGAGTAAACGTTTTATGACTACTTGTGCGGAAATTTCACGATTGGCTGCTTCGGGAATAACCAACGATTGGGGACTTTCTATCACATCGTCACTTACAATCATATTACGACGTACCGGCAAACAGTGCATGAAATACGCATTATCTGTCAAGCTCATTTTGGCAGTATCAACAGTCCAAGCACGGTCGGTACTGAGAATTTTGCCATAATGTGGATCTTGAAATGCCGCCCAGTTTTTGGCATAAATAAAATCGGCACCTTCAAACGCTTTCTCCTGATTATATTCCACTTTTGCACCACGCACAAATTTTTCCGACAATTCGTAACCTTTCGGATGCGTAATTACAAAATCGACGTTGGCTTCATTCATAAAATCGGCAAACGAATTGGGAACAGCCTGCGGTAAAGCACGAGGATGCGGAGCCCAAGTCAAAACGACTTTCGGACATGCTTTTTTCTTATATTCCTCTATGGTTATCAAATCGGCAAACGCCTGCAACGGATGTCCAGTAGCTGCTTCCATACTGAAAACAGGGCGACCGGAATATTTAATAAACTGATTAATAATAACCTCTTCGTAATCAAACTGTTTACTTTCAAAACGGGCAAACGAACGAATACCAATGACATCACAATAGCAACCCATCACAGGAATTGCCTCCAACAAATGTTCGGGTTTATCGCCATCCATAATAATGCCACGTTCCGTTTCTAATTTCCACGCGCCCTGATTCACATCTAAAACAATGGTATTCATTCCTAAATTCATACCTGCTTTTTGTGTACTCAAACGTGTACGCAAACTTGAGTTAAAAAATACCATCAGCAAGGTTTTATTCTCACCGATATGTTTATAAGCAAAACGATTTTTCTTTATTTCCAAGGCTTCTTTTACAGCTTGCTGCAAATCGCCTAAATCTTTTACATTTGTGTAATGTTTCATTTTATATTATTTTTTCGTTGTGTAATCCATAAAATCATAATTCCTGCCACTATATACGGGATACTGAGCCACTGCCCCATATCCAATGTCATATTTTCTTCAAACGGCACCTGCACCTCTTTGACATATTCAATAAAGAAGCGAAAAAGACAGATTGCCAGCATCGCAAAACCGACATAAAAGCCATCTTTTACCCTAATCTTTTTCTTATACATCAGCCACATTGCCACAAACAGAGCAAAATAAAAAAGTGCTTCGTACAACTGGGCAGGATGGCGTGGTTGCGCATCACAAGCAGTAAAAACAAATGCCCACGGAACATTGGAAGGTGCGCCTACAATTTCCGAATTCATCAAATTTCCCAATCGAATAAAAGCACCGGCAAGTGGTGTAACAATCGCCAAATGATCCATTGTCTGCCAAATTTTCTGCCGCGTGTGCCAACAATAAAGCAGAACGGCACATATCAACCCGGCTCCTCCTCCATGGCTTGCAAGTCCCTGATAACCAACAAAAACTATTTTACCTTTAATGGTACTTATCGGCAACAAGATTTCCCACCAGTGCGCCAAATAATAGGTCGGTTCGTAAAAGAGACAATGTGCAATACGCGCTCCCAAAAAAATGCCAAGAAAAACATATACCAACAACTTTTCGTAATTATCTTGCGATATGCCTTGTTGCTTGAAAATTTTATAAAGAAAAATACCGGAACAACAAAGTCCGAGTGCAAACAAAATGCCATACCAGCGAAACGTAATACCCAAAAACGTACCTATTTCAGGTTTCACTGACCAAACTATTTGCAACAACATCAGATTTTCCATTACTTATTTGGTTTTATGCCGTCAATTATCGAAAATAATTCTTCTAACGATTCCGCACGCAACATCGCTATTCGTGTTTGTTTGAAATCCGGGATTCCCTTAAAAACGGGAGTAGCTGCCAGATGTCGGCGACTGTGCACAATGCCTTTTCGCTCATCACCAATCCATTCAATACTGCGCTTGATGTGTTCTTTCAATATTTCCACCTGCCAATCGAAAGCATACGGTTCTTTACATACGCCATTTTGGATAAAATATTTCATTTCTTCAAAAATCCACGGACGACCTACCGCTGCTCTACCCACCATTACAGCATCAACGCCATAACGTTCGAAACACTCTTTGGCACGTTCAGGTGTAGTAACATCACCATTTCCAATAATCGGAATGTGCATACGCGGATTATTTTTCACTTCACCTATCAATGTCCAATCCGCATCGCCTCTGTACATTTGTGCACGCGTGCGTCCATGAACAGCCAAAGCTGCAATGCCGCAATCCTGCAACTGTTCTGCCAACGTAACAATTATCTTGTTATTGTCGTCCCAGCCCAAACGTGTTTTTACCGTAACCGGCACCTTTACGGCATCGACCACAGCACGTGTTATGTTTAAAAGTTTGGGGATATCCTGCAAAAGTCCTGCTCCTGCTCCCTTTCCTGCCACTTTTTTTACCGGGCAACCAAAATTCAAATCAATAATATCGGGGTTGGCTGCTTCCGCTATTTTGGCAGCTTCTACCATCGCTTCCGGTTCTCGTCCGTACAACTGAATAGCCAATGGACGTTCGGCTTCGTAAAGCGTCAACTTCTGCTCTGTCCGTTTGATACTGCGTATAAGCGCATCAGCAGAAACAAATTCCGTATAAACCAAATCTGCTCCAAACTGTTTACACATCAATCTGAAAGCCGGATCGGTAACATCTTCCATTGGTGCCAAAAATAACGGATATTTTTCAAAAGAGAGGTTGGCGATATTCATCAAAAATTAATTTGTTTTTAACAACGAAATCGTTCGGTATGATGTTACAAAAGTACAAAAAAAAACGTTATTGACAGAGAAATTGACATATTTCACTATCTTTGCAGACAAATATCAAAGAAACAGCCATGAACGAGTTTTTAGAACAGGAAGAAAAAATTGTAGAAATTTTAAAGACAGTTTACGATCCGGAAATTCCGGTAAATATATACGATTTAGGGCTCATCTATAGAATTGAAGCACACGATGGCAATGTAGAAATAGACATGACTTTAACTGCCCCAAACTGCCCGATGAGCGATTTTATAACTGAAGATGTCAAAATGAAAGTAGAAGCGATAGAAGGCGTCAAAACGGTTGTTGTCAACTTGGTTTTTGAGCCGGAATGGACACGCGACAAAATGAGCGATGAAGCAAAATTGGAATTAGGATTACTCTAAAATACATGAAATACTACTTTTTATCCGATGCCCATTTGGGAGCACGTGTTATAAGTGATGCCACTGCCCACCAACAAAAACTCATTGACTGGTTGGATATGGCAAAACAAGATGCCGATGCCATATTTCTTTTGGGTGATATTTTTGATTTCTGGTTCGAATACCGAAAAACCATCCCTGCCGGATATGACCGATTGCTCCAAAAGCTGAAAGAGCTGACACAATCAGGTCTTCCCATACATTTTTTTACAGGAAATCACGACATTTGGACATTCGGTTTTTTAGAAAAAAAAATAGGTCTGATTATTCACAAAGAGCCTGCAACCATAGAATTGGCAGGAAAACGATTTTTTTTGGCACACGGTGACGGCTTGGGCGACAAAAACTTCAGTTTTCGTTTTATACGAACTGTTTTTCACAGTCGCACCTGTCAATTTCTGTTTCGCACTTTTATTCCATCAAAATTAGGCTTCCGATTCGGTTTGGCATGGTCGGAAAGCAACCGACTAAAACACCTAAAATCGGGGACAGAATACAAAGGTGAAAACAAGGAACCGATTGTGCTGTTTGCAAAAAAACATTCGCGCGAAAATCCGATTGATTTTTATATCATGGGACATCGCCATATCATTCTAAACTTGTTATTGGCAACCAAAAGCCAACTGTTGATAATCGGCGACTTTATGGAAGAATTTTCGTATGCCGTTTTTGACGGCACAGAAGTAACCATCAAAAATTTTATGGAATAAGGTCATGAAAACACATACGCCGTTGTTACTTTATCATACGCCGAATTGCATAGAAGCCGGTTGCGACGAAGCCGGACGAGGCTGTCTTGCCGGTCCTGTTTTTGCAGCAGCCGTTATTTTGCCAAAGAATTTCAGCAACGATTTACTGAATGACAGCAAGCAACTTACCGAAAAAGAACGTTACCAATTACGTCCCATTATTGAAGCACAAGCTGTTTCGTGGGCTGTAGGTATTGTTTCTGCACAGGAAATTGATGAAATAAATATTCTAAACGCCTCTATTTTAGCCATGCATCGAGCCATTGACCAACTATCGAAAAAGCCTGAGCATCTGATTATTGACGGAAACAAATTCAAACCTTACAAACAGGTTCCATTTCATACCATTGTCAAAGGCGACGGTAAATTTCTGTCTATCGCCGCAGCCTCCATTTTGGCTAAAACCTATCGCGACGATTACATGGCAAAGTTGGCAGAAGAATTTCCACACTACGAATGGAAACAAAATAAGGGCTATCCGACTGTAAAACACCGTGAAGCCATAAAAAAATATGGCACGACTCCTTATCATCGTATGACGTTTCGCCTTTTGGACACCCAATTAACCTTTAACTTTTAAGTATATCATTATGAAAAAAGAACAAACCTATCAGCAAGCCATAGACGCTTTGGAAGCTATCATAACCCAACTTGAAAATGGTAGTTTAAGCGTTGATGAATTATCGACACAAATAAAAGAAGCCGGTGCATTAATCACTTTCTGTAAAAACAAGCTGCATGAAACAGACGAAAATATCAACAAAATTTTCAGTCAAATAGAAGATTAAGAATGTCTGATTATTTTACCGGCATCATCAAAAACGGCTAACCTTTTAGGTTAGCCGTTTTTAACTTTACCATTAATGATTATTCCTTACTAAATAATGTACTGCGACTCACTTTCGTGATTTTTCCCCATTTCGATTCTATCTGCTTCAGATTAATCGTTTTAGGATCGCCCATAATAACGGTTACAATCGGTTTACCTTTGATATGAGCCTCATAGAAAGCTTTTATCTGGTCAAAAGTCAAAGCATCAACTTTATCCATATTCACTTTGGCAGGATCATCGGTGTAACCCAAACGCTGCCAAGCATCGAACGCCTGACTTTTTGAGCGGAACGACGGTTTGGAAGTCAAAGACGATTGACGCAAATAAACTTTTATATTGTCCAAACGTTCAGGATAGAGAGGCATATCGGTCAATAAGTTCATATAAACATCTACGGCATCGGCCACTTTATCCGGCTGCGTACCAACATAACCGATAAAGAATGTGTTCTTTTTGGTAATCGGAGGACAAGACATTACACCATAAGCGGTATATGCCATTGAGCGTTTTTCACGAATCTCGTTCATTACCAATCCATTAAATCCGCCACTAAAATACTGATCAAAAGCTTCATAATCCACATCATCGGTTATCTCGTATGGGAATCCGTTAATATAGAAATAGATTTTCGCCTGTTGAGCATTTGCATTAGCCAAGAAATAAATTTTCGATTTATCATACGCCACTCTATCTTTTACAATAGGAGATTCACTGGCTCTCATACCTTCTTTCATCGGCAACACCCGTTTAAATAAATCGGCAGCTTCCGAAGCCGGTTTATTGCCGACATAATGAACATCAAGCGCATATTCCGTAGCTTTGGCTATTTCAGGAATTAAGTCTCCAATACCCAAAAAATAGACTTCTTCAAGAGATAAACGGTCAATATAGTCCGATTTATCATTATAAAAAACATAATCTATTAAAGCATCACTTAAAATATCAACCTCTTTCGTTTCATAAGAACGAGAACTGTATTCGTTACCAAAGACCTGATCCATTTTTTTCTTATCCAATTTCGGCATCAAAATCTGACGCTGCATCAATTGGCACACTTTTTCAATATTCTTTTCATCACCAACAATCTGAATATAAAAATAACTGCCACTGACTCCAAATGAATACGAAGCTCCCAACTCGCTATATTGGCGGCGTAAATCCTGTGCCTCTGTATTAGGAAGCATACCTGCCGTATTCATCAATTGAGCGGCATATTTCAACTTTGGCAATTTTTCTGTTCCAACGCCATATTTCAACGTCAATGTAAAGATGTTGTTTTGTGTATTTTTGGTCGTAAACAATGTTACGTTATCGTATAATTTGGTTTTCGTAACATCGCCAAAATTGTTATATTCTTCCTTGACCGTACCAACAGACAACTGCTTAAATTGTTTGTTGTATTCTGTAATCTGTCCTTTCGGCGGATCGAGAGGTTTGATTTCCGGCTTTTTGATTTTAGTTTTCTTCGGCGTTCCTTCTTCTACTTCTAAAGTCATGTGGTCTCCGCTAAAATATTTTTGAGCCACGACCTGAACATCTTCTTTGGTAACCACCTGAATAGATTTATCCATATTGATATATTTTTCTACAGGCAGATTATATGTGAACGCTTCAGTCAGAATATTCGTTTTTGAAGAAGTCGATTCAAACATCAACTCATAATTTTGCAACATATTGTCTTTTACCGATTGAAACAACCAATCAGGAATATTACCGTCTTTCAGTTTATCAACTTCAGACATGACAATTTTAGAAGTTGTTTTGTTACTGTCAAACATACGTTGTTCCGAGTCAAAATACGGAATAGCAAAAACCAGTACGCGTCCTTCATCACGGCGGGCATCATTAACAGCTCCACAACTCAACACCTCACCATCCAAGTTTAATTTATCCAGCAATCCCGTACCACGATCATTATTCAGCAATTCAATGCAAAAATCAAGTAACAACTCATCTTTATCACCTTTTCTAAGTCCATTATATCCCCACATAACTTCCGGATAATAGCCTAATTTAGCAGAAACGGTCGGATTTGTCGAAAGATCGGTATTTTCATATTTCGGACGTTCAGGAAGCGGTTTTGCCTGCAAACGACCAAATTTTTCCTTAATCATAGGAATAGCCGAAGTTGCATCAAAATTACCAACCAAAATCAACGCCATATTATTTGGCACATACCATCTTTCATAATGTTCGATAAGTTTACTCAAACGTGGATTTTTGATGTGTTCCATTTTACCAATAACATCACGTTCGTAAGGATGACCTTTGTACAAGTTACTGAAAATAAAATTAGAAACGTGTGTATTGTTATTATCCTGATACATATTGTACTCTTCAAACACATTTTCCAACTCGGCCTGAAAAGCGCGAAATACGGGATGAATCAAACGTTCGGAATTAAGTTCCAACCATTTCTCCATCTGAAATGCCGGGAAATTATTAAAATAGGCGGTCACATCATAACTTGTAAAAGCGTTTAAGCCTTCACCTCCCATACCTTCAACCAAATTTGAGAAATCGTCTGTTGCTCCATATTGGGCTGCCTCCATAGATTTCTCATTGATCTTTTTGGTCAATTCCAAACGAACAGCTTCATCTGTTGTTTCTGCCAACTGGTCATACAATTTGATAATTTCTTCATAGAGCGGTTGCTCTTTTGCCCAGTCTAAAGCACCTATTTTTTGTGTGCCTTTAAAAAGAACATGTTCCAAATAATGAGCCAATCCGGTATATTCCTGCGGTTCATCAATAGAACCTGCACGTACCACCACTCTTCCGTGAACATCCGGCTGATTGTTATCTTCCCACAAATAAACGGTCAGACCGTTATCCAGCGTAAACTGTTGAAATCCTTTTGCCTTATCTTGAGCAAAAAGGTTTGCACCGGCTACTAAAGCCACTATCAGTGCAAGAGAAATTTTTCTTTTCATTTGTTTGTTATTATAAAAATTAATAAAATTGATTATTTGCTGTCTGTTCGGAACTCCAAAATATCACCGGGCTGACAATCAAGCACTGTACATATAGCCTCCAACGTACTAAAACGAACAGCTTTTGCCTTCCCTGTCTTTAAAATAGAAAGGTTGGCAGGCGTAACATCTACTTTTTCTGAAAGTTCATTTAGAGAAATTTTACGGCGCGCCATCATGACATCCAAATTGACTATTATAGGCATAATATGTTCATTTTTAAATAGTTAAATCCTGCTCTTTTTTTATTCCGGTAGCAATAATAAGTATTTCGTTCATCAATAAAATTACCAAACCGATAATAATATCTTCCCAATCGATAATGTCCATGTAACTGATATTGTATTGTGCCAACTCCAATAAAGACTTTGCCCACCATACACGTAAAAATTCCCAAAGCGTACTTAATAAGGCAACAACAATAAACATTCGGCCAATAAATTTGATGCGAAGGATATTTTTTTCTTCAAACACTTCAGAACGGCGAAACGAAAGAATAATTTTAACAAGCTGTACCAATAAAATCACCACACAAACCAAGATTCCGATATTGAGCAAAACATCAACAACTGTATAAATAATTTCACTTGTGGAATTTTGTTGTCCGTTTGGCACAAACGTAATGCAGGTAACTTTTTCAGGAACAATAATCATAGCAGACGAATCCTTCACGTTTTCTGCATTCAGTTGCAAAGAATCTGTGCGCGGTATCAGATTCAACGACATGTGAGTTTGAGAAGTAACCTGCTGCAATTCTTCATATTCTCCTATATTCCAGCCCAAATTAAAACCATTCACAAACGAGGTCAGAAAATTTTGAGTGGTGGCAATCAAAAAGCTCACCAATAATAATGTACATAAAATTTTAAGTCGTTTCATAGAAGCATTTTTTGAATTTGACACTGCAAAGTAACTCATTATTTTTTGAATAACAAAATATTTTTATTGTTTTTCGATATTTTTTTTATTAAAAAGAAAGATTTATGCAACAAGCACCAAGATAGCGGTAATATGCCACCTCTATATTCTCAACAGACATTTTTAATGACCGTGTTGTTTTATAAAAAACAAAATTCTACCTTTGCATTCAATTTGTTTTTATAATGAATTACAACGACACTATTTCCTATCTGTATGCTGCTGCTCCGATGTTTCAGCAGCACGGAAAATCGGTTTACAAAGCCAATCTCGACAATACTTATCTTCTTGACAAACAGTTCAATCATCCACACAAACAGTTTAAAAGTGTTCACATTGGCGGCACCAACGGCAAGGGTTCTACTTCACACCTTTTGGCGGCGACTCTACAATCGGCAGGCTATAAAGTAGGACTTTACACTTCGCCACATCTTAAAGATTTTCGTGAACGCATCCGTATAAATGGTACAGAAATTCCTGAACAAGAAGTGATTACCTTTGTAGAGAACAATAAAATACTGATTGATAATTTGAAACCATCTTTTTTTGAGATTACCACTTTGCTGGCTTTTTGTTATTTCGCCAACGAAAAAGTGGATATTGCCATTATAGAAGTAGGCTTGGGCGGGCGTTTGGACTGTACCAATATTATATCTCCCGAATTGTCTGTTATTACAAATATTTCGCTTGATCACACAGATATTTTAGGCGACACTCCGGCAAAAATTGCCACCGAAAAAGCCGGTATCATTAAACCGAAAACTCCTATAGTCATTGGCGAAACAACACCCGAGACACTACCGATTTTTATGGAAACGGCACAAAAAAACGGTGCTCCCATTTATTTTGCAGAAAAAGAAAATTTTGAACAACTGCCGTCAATCGAACTGACAGGTATTTATCAGGAAAAGAATAGACGCACAACGCTCACTGCAATAAAAATTTTACGCGAGAAAGGCTGGAAAATTACCGAAGAAGCCATCAGTAAAGGTTTTGCCAATGTAGTTGAATTGACACATCTGCAAGGGCGCTGGCAAAAATTAGGAGCCAATCCTACCATTATTTGTGATACGGGACACAACGAAGGTGGCATCGCTTATGTTTGTGAACAACTGAAACAACAAACTTTTGAACAGTTACATATCGTTTTCGGTATGGTCAGTGACAAGAAAATTGACCATGTATTGGCACTATTACCAAAAAATGCCATTTATTATTTTACCAAAGCACAAATTCCGAGGGCACTTGATGAAAAACAGTTACAATCACAAGCTCTCAATTTTGGGTTGCATGGGAACGCCTACCCAACTGTCGAAAGCGCTCTTGATAACGCAAAAAAAGCAGCTTCACCCAACGACCTTATTTTTATAGGAGGCAGCAACTATGTTATTGCCGAAATCATTTAAAAATTTTAGAGTAAAATAAAAAAAGCAGAAGTTTAAACTTCTGCTTTTTTGTATTCTCCCAAAGGAGAGTTTTTATTTTACATCTTTCAATGCGGCTTGCGCTGCTGCCAAACGTGCAATAGGCACACGGAATGGTGAGCAACTTACGTAATTCAAGCCAACGCGATGGCAAAATTCAACAGATGATGGTTCGCCACCATGTTCGCCGCAAATACCGCATTTCAAATCCGGACGTACACTGCGACCTTTTTCGGTTGCCATTTTTACCAATTGACCGACACCGTTTTGGTCAAGTACTTGGAACGGGTCATTCTTCAAAATTTTCATATCCAAATAAGCCGGCAAGAAAGAAGCAATATCATCACGGCTATAGCCAAACGTCATTTGCGTCAAGTCGTTTGTACCGAAAGAGAAAAATTCTGCTTTGCTGGCAATGCGGTTAGCAGTAAGGGCAGCACGCGGGATTTCAATCATTGTACCGACTTTGAAATCAATGCTGTCGCCTACTTCTTTAAACAATTGAGCAGCTGTTTCACGAATTACCTTTTCCTGTGCGGCAAATTCATACAAAATACCTGTCAACGGCACCATTATTTCGGGGTGTGTTTCTACGCCTTCTTTTTTCAATTCCAACGCTGCACCCAGAATGGCACGTGTCTGCATTTCGGTAATGCAAGGATAAGTGTTTCCCAAACGGCAGCCACGGTGACCGAGCATCGGATTGGCTTCGTGTAAAGCTTCTACGCGCTGACGAACAGTTTCAAACGAAACGCCCATAATTTGTGCCAACTCACGTTGTTCTTTTTCTTCGTGAGGAACAAACTCGTGCAATGGCGGATCGAGCAAACGAACGGTAACCGGACATCCTGCCATAGCTTTAAATATACCTTTGAAGTCAGCTTTTTGATAAGGCAAAATTTTAGCCAAAGCTTTACGGCGTCCTTCTACATCTTCAGCCAAAATCATTTCACGCATTGCGCGGATTTTTTCGCCTTCAAAGAACATGTGTTCGGTACGGCAAAGTCCAATACCAACAGCACCAAAATTACGAGCTACCAACGCATCGTGCGGAGTGTCGGCATTCGTACGAACTTTCAATTTAGTATATTTGTCAGCCAAAGTCATCAATTCCTGAAAATCCTTGTCCAATTCAGCTGCTTTGGTAGCTACTGCACCAACATAAACTTCACCGGTAGAACCGTTCAACGAAAGATAATCGCCTTCTTTCAAGGTAATACCGTTTACACTGACAGTTTTTGCCACATAGTCGATAACTAATGCACCGGCACCGGAAACGCAGCATTTACCCATACCACGTGCCACAACTGCAGCGTGTGAAGTCATACCGCCACGAGCAGTCAAAATACCTTCGGCAGCAGCCATACCGGCCAAATCTTCGGGTGATGTTTCGATACGTACCATGATGATACGTTCGCCTTTGGCATGCCATACGGTTGCATCGTCAGCATTGAATACGATTTTACCGCAAGCAGCACCCGGAGATGCAGCCAAACCTTTGGTCAGCACTTGGGCTTCTTTCAAAGCTTTTTTGTCGAAAATAGGGTGGAGCAGTTCGTCTAACTTGTTAGGCTCAACACGCAATACAGCTTCTTTTTCGGTAATCATACCTTGATGAAGCATATCTATGGCAATTTTTACCATGGCAGCACCTGTACGTTTGCCGTTACGTGTCTGCAAGAACCACAATTTACCTTCTTGTACGGTAAATTCCATATCTTGCATATCTTTGTAGTGATTTTCCAATTTGGTTTGGAGCGTATCTAGTTCTTTGTAGATTTCAGGCATAGCTTCTTCCATTGAAGGATATTTTGCTACACGATCTTCTTCTGATACACCGGCCAATTTAGCCCAGCGTTGTGAACCTATTTTTGTGATTTGTTGTGGTGTGCGAATACCGGCAACAACGTCTTCACCTTGAGCATTGATAAGATATTCACCAACGAATTGATCTTCACCTGTTGCAGCATCGCGGCTGAAGCAAACGCCTGTAGCTGAGGTGTTACCCATGTTACCAAATACCATGGCTTGAACAGAAACTGCAGTTCCCCATTCTGCCGGAATTCCTTCCATTTTACGATAAAGAATGGCGCGTTCGTTCATCCAGCTGTCGAATACGGCACAAATGGCACCCCACAACTGTTCGTAAGCACATTCAGGAAAATCTTTGCCGGTTTGAGTTTTAACAGCGGCTTTGAATTTTGTAACCAATTCTTTCAAATCGTCAACGGTCAGTTCCGTATCCAATTTCACGCCACGAGCTTTTTTAACTCCTTCAATGATGGCTTCAAACGGATCGATATCGGTTTTGTTTACCGGTTTCATACCAAGCACAACATCGCCATACATTTGAACGAAACGACGGTAAGAATCCCAAACGAAACGCGGATTTCCCGTTTTCTTCGTCAAGCCTTCCACTACTTTGTCGTTCAAACCGAGGTTAAGAATAGTATCCATCATACCCGGCATAGAAGCACGTGCACCGGAACGAACAGAAACCAACAATGGATTTTCAACATCGCCGAATTTCGATTTCATTAAGCCTTCGATATGTGCAACGGCTTTCTCGACATCTTCTTTCAGAAGTTCTACCACTTTATCCTTGCCAATTTCGTAATATTCATTACATACATCGGTGGTAATTGTAAATCCGGGAGGAACCGGAACACCAATTAAATTCATTTCGGCAAGGTTGGCACCTTTACCGCCAAGCAGATTTCGCATATCTGCTTTACCTTCGGCTTTACCATTTCCAAAGGTATAAACTCGTTTTTTGTTGTCCATAAAATTGATTTATTTAAAATAGAAAATGATACAAAATTTTGGGATTGCAAATTTACTATTTTATTTTTAAATAATCAAGATAGTAATTTGCACGTTTAGGGGAAATTGAAAAGAAGGATTTTTTTGATTAAGACAGAAAAAAAACCACACTATCAAAAAATAATGTGGTTCCCTATTTCGATTAATGATGCTTTCAATTATTAACTTTCACGACTTCGTTGCCACAGCAAACGAGCAACAGCTGATGTTTGTCAACATCAAACGAGGCAATCGGTTGTTGCATCTCTATAGAAGATATAAGAGTTCCCGTTACGCTGTAAACCTTTACCTGTTCACCAACAGGAGCCATTATTGTCAGTGTTCCATTTTCCGAAAAGCAACGCAATGTATTTTCTTTGGCAATTTCGACATTATCGGTAGCAGTGTCGGTAAGTTTATAGGCAGCCATACCGTTAAGCGGGCTATACTCGTAAATATATACGCCATCGGCTTTTACAACCGCCTGAAAGGTTACTATATTATAGGCTCTGGCATCAACACCCAAATATTCGGATTGTGTATAAACGATAGTGGCATTTTTTTCATCGGTAACATCATAAATTTTAAACGATCCGGCTAACAAATAGTCGGTCAAAGACGGTGTCCAACCCTGTACCAGATAGACACGATTTTTATAGGTAAAAACGGTTCCTCCGGGTTGTGTTGGATACACGGCACCGTCCAAAGGAATATTTTTGGTAATAATACGGGTGAGATCGGTAAAAACATAATCGCCATGATTCATATCAACATAAGTGGAAAAAGCCAAATTTGCAGTAATGATTACTTTGTCTTTAGTAACGGGCATAACAGATGTTTCACGCGTTTGATACGACGAATGCAAATCGGTAATGGTAACCGTTTTTATGGCAGTTACAATGCCACCGAAAACCGTATAACGTCGAATCTGTTTTGCGGCAGCCACAAAGGTAAACACATACATAGAATCGGTGGCATCACTGTATAAAGCAGGAAATGCCAATTTTGATGTAGCTCCCAGCGAAACGGATGTAAACGTATTGTTTGCCTGACGAATAGAAAGATTAAAATATGTAGCACCTTCAGGGCCTGTGGTACATATATGTCCGGCTTTGTCGGCGAGTACCATATTATCGCCCGACGGCGATGTAAATGAGGTAAGATAATCGCCATTGGCAGCACTGTAACAATAAATTTGTGCAGGATTATTATCTGCCAAAAAGATGGTATCGTTCGCTACAGCTATGGTTTTCTGCGTAGTAGAAATATCTATTTTTACATTGGCAGCAGCATTATTCTGTGCACGACTGCGTTCCCACATTTTGGTAACGGTAATTTCGGAAAAACCGTTGCTTATAAATAAAAAGCACAAAATAATACCGGTAACTGTTTTCTTCATACTTGAATGATTGACTAACTGGTGAATTGTTTAGTGTGTAATCTGTAGTGTGTAGTGTTTAGTGTTGATTCAATCTGTAAATCTGTAAATCCGTAAATGATTGACTAATTGATGAATCGATGAACTGACTAATCATTAATTCGTTAATAACTAATTGTTAATTGTTGTTTTTTGATTTTTTGAACTTTACGACTCCATAACCGGTTGCACAGAGGCATAAAAATGCCATTCCGGTACCAACAGGAGCTTCCGGATCGGGAAATGGTTCGCTCGGGTCGCCCGGCAAACGATACAAAGTTGTCGTATTGACAGGGGCATCAGAAAACGGTTCTGCCAGTTGATGATCCGATGTAACGTTGTCTGTTGAAGTTGTCAACGAACCATTAGTTGCAACAACAGAAGTTATATTAGTTGCCATAGAAGTTACCACTGATGACGCATTTACAACCCCGCTATTCAAAGAAATAAGTTTACCGGGGCGAAGGGTTGTCGTTACAACAGGGTTTGCCACAGAAGCATTAGAATACGAAGAGACAGTGTTACTACCGCTAAATGACGTACCAAACGTTGAACGAGACGGTTCCAAAGTACTGCTCGATATTGGTTGATAACCGGTTGTTGAAGTAATCGCCGTCTTTGTTTCTATTGCTGTTTTATAAGAAACCGTATTCTCTATATTTCTGCCACTGTTCGAAAAACCGGAATGTGCATGACTCATGGCATTCGGTTGCAGGTAATTAATTGAGGGTCCCGCCGTTTTCTCCTCTACTCCCGAAAATGCAAAAAATACACATCCGGCAGCCACTAACAAACCACAAACCATCAGGATCCTATTCGTTGATAAATTTTTCATTTGATTTTCTATTTTGAATTATTATAATTTGGTGAAACGGGGAGATCCCGTTTCCCAAATTATAATCTGTTTATTTGTTTATTGTGTTACAACTTTTAAAATGTATTGATTTTGTGGTGTTGTGATAGAAACTGCATAAACGCCATCGCTGCGCAATGTAAATGTTTCTACATGATTACCTGTCAGGGTGCGTACTTCAATGGCACGTCCCACTGCATCAAGAATTACCAATTGTCCTTCGGCAGGCACCTGCTCGATACGCATTTCGTGACCTTTTATCCAAGCATAAGGCACCAAACCTTCGGTTACTGTTTCCGCCACCGGTGTAATAACCGTAGCAGAACGCTGTATGCTGATGGCAAACTCTTTATTTTCTGCCATACGTGCAATGTCCGTATTGCTATAATCATTCAACAGTAAGTCGGCAACCACTGAACCTTTGCGCAACAAATAGACATGTTCCAAATCGGTCAAATCACTTCTGCTGCGGTCGATGCTGAACTTATACGGTGCATATTTTGTCGGCATATAGAAACCCAACGGCATCTGTTTTTTGGCCTCGCTGTAAGGTACCGCATTGTATGCCAACGGATTGTTATCCTCATCGAACGAATAGAAATACGGCAATTTTGCCCATGTGCCTTTCCATTTCAGCAAGTCGGAACCAATTTCGTAACCGGTAATATAATCATCGTTCAAAATAAATGTGGTACGATCGGTTTCTGCTCCAACAGTCAAGTTCAATGCTATCGTATTGGTTTGGTCAACAGTTGTTGATTTCACACCTGCAGCCACAATCGGTGCCTGTTTGCGACTAGTGGTTGCAAAGGTCAAAGAACCGGTGGCCTGTGCCTGTACAAAGAACGATATAAACGGACTCAACTTCGTTTCGGAAGCTCTTGCCTGCGTATAACCCACATTGTTTGCATTAGGAACGGTAACATAAATATGTTCGGTATCCAAACGATTCCAAGCTGAATTGCCGGTTTGATAATAGCCACCCAATTCTACTGTTCCGTTGTTCACTCCATCATTTCCGGAAGCGGCACTTGTAAAATGAGCTATATAAGGATTACCTACAAGGTTCCAGCCGACATTATTATAACCCAATGTTCCCGCTACCGCTTCTTCGTTACCATACATCGTTACGTCCAACGTTTTTGCCGTAGTGTTTTCAGTAAAGGTAGCCTCGGTAACCAACGGGAAACGAACAAACTTCTTAATATCCGATGAAATAGCCAAAACATAACCACGACCGGCTTCCAGCGTTGCATCAGCAGCAACAAGCTTCCAGTTGCTTTCCAAACCGTGATTTTCGATACGCGACAATCCGTCATAATATTTAATAGCCCATGAGGTACCGTAAACGCCAAGCGTTTTACCGTTCATTTCGGTTATTTTGCTCACTGCACAACTGTATGGCAAAGCAAAGAAATAATACTTCGTATTGTCAATACGCTTATCGTGATAAATACGCGCCTGTTGCATCTTCAAATTACCCTGAATATAAGCCGATCCAACCGAATCACCTTCTGCTCGAATATGCAGATTCTGAATAGCATAATTCAAATTGCCGGGGACGACCAAACGTCCGCCTTTGTAAACATATACGGTACGAACAGAATCTCGGTCGTCGGCATCGCTTGATTTGGTCAATATACCCTTATTAAGAATAACCACATCGCACGTACTACACGTATCTTTCGACAATTCAATGAAACGGCCATCTTTGGTAGTGATAGAATCGTTCGTTTTTACAATAATCGGTACCTTGTATTGTGTACTCATGACTTCCACCGTATCCAAAGCCGCCAATATAGCGGCATCATCTACCGGATCTAAGTTTTTTACCTGCGCTTTCGATAATTCCACCGGCGGATTAACCAACATATTATAATAACGCTCCACAGAAATCTTCAAATTATAACAACGTAACGAATCTTGGAATGTTACGGTTGGATTCAAGAATGAACCTACCCAATCACCAGGACGTCCAGAAGCCGCCGTGAAGGTTACCAAATTATCGTCAATACGTTCAAATGAAGCATAGTAACCATCGTAATTAAACGTAGAAACTTGACCAAAATGAAGACACGTAATTTCTTGTTCTGTCAATTCTCCAACACCATTTTTAGGAACAAAAAGCCCTTCCCATTCCGTGCACAATGTGGCAAAATCTTCTGTATTTTGTTCAAGGGCATTCAAACCATCCACCACGGTATTTTTACGAATTAACAAGTGACGGTTAGTGGACAATGGAGCAGCTTCCTTGGTTAAATAATTGGTACCATCCATACATACCCAACCTGGGTCGTCCATACCAGTAAGTGCACCTGAAGCTTTCACTTGTCGGCCAATAACAGAGTCACCTTGAGCCGTACTATGAAGCGCTCCGATAACATCAATAAATTCCCAGGTACCATCAACGGCTTTACGTTGCAAGCCATATACCCTATCACCACCAGTTTGAATAGAAGCATTAGTATTACCATTCTTTCCGTTAATAAATAAATTTCGAGTAGCATCATTAAACACTGTTTCTGCTGTTTTATCACTCACAGGATACCAACCTTCATGTTCCCAACCAACACTACCTGCAATACAAGAAACAGTTGTTGCGTCAGCACCTGTAGCTGAAAAGAGAATAATCTCTTTACCAGGAGCGATATACTGCAAAGTATCTAAGGCAATAATTTCCGTAGGGTTCCAAAGAGCGGCTTTTTTGGGCTCTGGTAAATTTCCAGCTTTGTGCCCACCAATACGGATACCTCTTAATGAGATAGTATCATTCGTACCATTGTACAAACCTAACAATTTCACAGTTTGAGCTGCCTCAAAGTATTTTGAGAAGAATAGGTCATTAGCTTGACGACCATCTCCTTGATGTTCAACCTCTTGCGATAATACGATATTAGGTGTTCCTTCCAAATCGGTATGCAGTGTAAAACCACTCGCATCAGGGTTCACTTCTACAATGTCTATTCCCGGAACATTACCAACCAGCGTTACACGTACGGTTTTGGTTTCACATGCACTGGTATAGCTGAAATCCAAATAAGTAATAGAAGTTTCGGCTTTGGTTGGTTTGTACTTAACGGTAACCGTGGCACCACCGGAAGCTGAAAGTGTGATAGGTGAAGTCGGCGAAACCACAGTGAAAGCCGAAGCCCCTGTTAAAGTATAACTTACCTGAGCACTGTTCATGTTGCTTCCCGTAAGCGTTATGGTTGTAGAGGTGCTGTCGCGATTGGCTTCTGCCACCGTTTCCCACAATGTAGGCGATACCGTCAGAACAGGTGCATCGGTAGGTATTTTGGTGGTAATTGTTTTAACGGCTGCATCGCAATTGCCTGTAGCTCCACGATAACTATAGGTAGAACCTTGATAGAGACGCGTAGAACCAATGGTAAACGTTTTAACGCCTTGCGGCAAATCGCGGTATTTACCACCCTTGGCTGTTCCGTTTTTACAATAAATAGAATCGAACGGGAACACACCACAACCACCTTCCGGCTCGGAAGTTTCATTATTCCATACATATACGGTATCGGTAGCACCGAAGTCCGTTGTACTTGTAATGGTAATGGTATTGGTGGTGCTTGTAGCCGACAAAACGGGAGCCGTACAGGTGGTTCCTGTCAAAGGTATTTCGCACGATGCCGTACCGGCGGTATTATCGGCAAAGAATTGCAATGTAGCAGTAGCCGTAAGCGTAGATACCGGCGTATAAGTCAAAACAAATACCGAATCAGCCACCCCGCCTTCGAGATACGTCTGCTGCCAATTGAGGCTGAATGAACTTTTGCCCGTACCGGTCAAAGTCCAGTAAAGTTTCGTACCGCTATCGTCTATATTGGTAGCGTATGCTGTATAAGACTGACTATCCGAACCACCAACAGGTGCACTCATGGCTATTGCCGGAGTACCCATAGCACAAACTTCAGAAACACTTACTTCGGGATCACACTTCGGTACACTATAAAAAGTAGTAGTACCAGTTGGAATGTTCAATACCATATTATAACAATATGCAGAGCTAGCAGAGGCTTTTATAGATAAAGTAATATCACCAGACCCCGTATTTACCGCCCCTCTATTACCATCAAAATAAGTATAGTCAGCCGCAGTAGTTGTTGGCGTCAAAGTATTATCAGATGTTTCTACACCACCAACTACTAATTTAACGGTATTATAAGAACCGTCATTTGAACGCCTCAAGTTTAGACTGACTGAATTAACCGTTGTATTTAAACCTGTAACAGTTAATGTCATGGTTTTGTCAGCTGTAATCTGACTACCACTATTATAAGTATTGTTGAATGTATAGGTCACTCCACTAGGCAAAGCTGGACTTACGGTTGCCGTAGTTTGACCTGTACCAGTAAATGTATATGTGCCTACCTCAGATCCGCCACCTTCTGTTATTTTCCATAAGGCATAGAGTGTTGCATTGGCAGAAATTGTATAAGGGAAGGTTACTAACGTTGGCGAAGTGGTAGTACCTTGAGCAACGGTTTCAGTAGTGGTCCAGCCCACAAATACGGCTTCAGAACAAGCCGTTGTCAATGGATTTGATTCGAGACCATAATCGGCATAATTAGCGTTCGGTTCAGTAGCTTTACGATCGTTCTCGGCAGCTGTTGAATAGACAGTTTTTGTGAGAATTGGAGCACCTTCATTCACAAAGGTAAGTGTGTAGGTAGGTGCAGCCGAATATTGTGCCACCAATGTGACATCAGCTGTTGGTGTATATGAATCACCGGCTCCACCAACGCGTGTAGTGCCATCGTACCAACCGGCAAATACATACGCCAACGTGTTTGGAGTCACCGCAGGCAACGTTGTACTAGTTCCATTAGTACAACCCGACACCCAAACATTAGGTGTACCAGTGCCTGCGCCATATTGGTAATTAACCGTGTGAGCCACACCAGGATAAGTAGTTACGCTAGCTATTGGAGAGGAGCAAATAGTAGTAGCCGCATTAGGATCACCAATGGCTTCTACAGTAAATACATAGTTTAAACAGTTAGTAAGACCTGTAATAGTTTGCGAATAACTTGCAGCACCAGTTGCTGCCACAGGAACTACAGTTGGATCGTCTGGCGAAGAAGCTAATTTATAAGTCAATTCGTAAGCTGTAGCTTTTTCAACACCACCATCTTTTACCGAAGGCCATGAAACGGTAACACTTTCGTCGGCACTACTTGTTGTAACGGTAGGTTTTACCAAGTTAATATCACAACAAGCTGGTGACAAGGTGTAAGTGCCACTACCAATAACCACAGAAACATTGTCTAAATAAAAACGGTTATTGGATGTGGTGACTGCAGCAAATGTAATACTAGTAGCTGTACCACCACCATTAAGCGCAATAGTGTGCGTTGTTTTGGTAGATGAAGTTGTATAAGTGGCTGTATTAGAAGTACTAGATTTAGCCGACGATGCTGTAGTAATAGTACCATTGTTAATAGTAACCACTACATCTTTATTAGCATCGGTACCATATAACTGCAAATCAAACGTCAATGTACCAGCTCCTGTTAATTCCGACATTAAAACCGTGGTAGCAATACCTTTAACACTACTAGTACCTAATCTAAACTGACTATTATTGGGGGATGCATCAACATACACTTTTGTAAGTGCCTGCCAATTGTCACGACTTACTACTCCCTGAGTATTGGCAGTATTTAAGTCCGCAAAATCGTCACTAAAAATAGTAGAACTACCTCCTCCTTGAGTATATACGGCATAATAAGTGGTACTACCCGTCAAGGTTAAGTTAGCACCTGTAGTACCCACAATATCACCTGCTGAAATAGCAGTTAAATTGTTAGTTGTCCAGCCAGAGAATGTCCAACCTGTACAAGCGTCTCTTGTTGGAGCAGGCAATGTTTGAATAGAACCCGAATAATAGGTATTCCATACCGTAAAGGTTCCATCCCAATCGAGGAACGTTACCGTAACTGGCGTACATGATACGGTAGCACTTACAGCCAATGTACGTGTGGTAGCATCAGTACTTGTTAAGCTTACATTACCAGAAATAGGATTGGTAGAACCTGCTGGAGGATTTGCCTTAATATATAAGGTACCCGAAGCCGTTCCGCCCGATTGTGTAAAGGTAGCAGAAGGACCATACGTTGAGTTATCGCTCGAAACCAAGAAATTAGTTGGAGCAGTAGCCGTCATATTAGCTGTTAAGTTATAACCTGACACACTTACCGATTTAGCAGCGCTAGCTTCACCGCAATTAGCTGTGAAAGTCAAAGGCGTTACGTCTACAATGGTAACAACAGGTGTAGCTAATACGGTAATAGTAGTTTTACCTACTTTTGCACAATTTTGTGTATAAGCTATGCTCACCTCGTACTCACCAACACCTGTGGTTGAGAAATCGATGTTTGTTCCATTTATTGTAACGGAAGCAGTGCCTGTACCACTCAGACGTGTAACCGAAGGTGTACCCCAAGTACCAGCTCCTCCACCCAATTGTGAGAAAGCAATAGTAGTAGTAGCATTACCTGACGCTGGCATATTGATAGACGAAGGTGTAGGCGTTAGCGTAACCACGGCAGCATCGGCACAAGCTAATGTACACGTAGCTGTAGTAGAATAAGTTACCGAAGCTTGACGTTTATAAAGATATGCATTATATGTTGATGTTCCTGATTTAGCAAAGAAATAATTACCACTCGCATTAATATAGCCCAACAATTCATACAAAGATGACGTAAAATAAAATTTTCCGGAACTAACTCTCAAGGTATAGTTGGACGAAGTAGTTTCCAAAACTAAATTTGAACCAGAAATATTGGCATATTTATTTACTGCTTCATTTTTAATAGTATAATTACCACCCGATTTCTGAATTTTCCAAATAATAGAATTATCGGTAGTAGTTATAATATCAGATGAAGGCGTAACTTCTGTAGCAGTTAACTGTCCTGTGGCATATACTGTATTTGTCATCGCTATAGTAGTTGAATTAAAATTATAACAAACAATATAATCGCCATCTGTAACTTCATCTGCAGTTGTTATTTTTTTGTAATTATTTGATACTGTTCCTTCTGACCATACGCCATACAAGGTTACATCGCCTGTTGGGGTGTAGTTGGCACCTTCGGCATATTCTACCGAAGTGGCTTCAGAGTTGGTGCTCCAACCGGCAAAATCTTTGCCCTGTTCGCACACAAGTAGGTTGCGGTCAACAGTAGGCAATGTGGTACTACTGCCACAAGCCACCGATGCAGCAGCAATATCAAGACCTGCCAAACCTGTAGAAAAAGTCACGGTTCTGTTTGGTGTAGCCGTTGCCGTGATGGTAATGACAATGTTACCCGTAAAAGCCACAGGGTCACTACCGGGCCTCAACAATAATTCTCCGGTAGATGCATCCCACATATAATCATAATCAGCTGTCAAAGCTGTTCCGCCCATGGTTACCGTAATATCTGTCGGCAATGTGTAACATGCATCGGCAGTAACAGTAGCGGTAATCGCAGTTGTTTCAAAATTTACATTAGCAGGAATACCCGTAGCCGTACAGCCTGTTAAATTTGAGGTTACCGTACGCGAAATGATGCTCCACTGTGCATAGAGTGTCATGGGTTGGTAAACGGTGGTAGCACCATTGGCGTAAACCGTGCCGGTGCCGTCGCTTGCCGTGTTCCAACCTGTGAAGGTGTAGCCTGTACGTGTAAACGAGTTGCTTGTGAGTGTAACGTCAGCACCTGTTGTTCCTGTCTGTGCAGTCATGGTTCCCGTACCGCCGTTGGCGTTGTAGGTGATGGTAGAAGAGGCTTCGCTTACGGTAATAGTTATGGTAGCCGTGCCGCCACACGTTGCTCCGTTGAGTGCTTGTGTGGCAGTAATAGTCCATGTGCCGGTAGCATCAGCCGTAAAATCGCCGGTGGACTCATCAAGCAAAGCATGGTTTTCATCGCCCGAAGTAATGGCATACGTTACAGCGCCACTATTACCCGTACCGGAAGCTACGCCAATGGTCGTTTCTGCGTCGCCTCCCGACAATATCAGTGATGTACCTTCACTTGAAGTTAATGCCAACGCCGTAGTAGGTGCTGTACAACAATTAGGATTTGAATTATAAGTAGTAGTTCCAGAACCATAAGTCACTGTTACAGAAGCAATATAGGCAGCTCCGTTTGAATAAATATAGAAAGAGGTTGGAGCACCTGTAACAGTAATTGTAGCGCTTCCATTAGCAGCAGGAATTGTGCCTTCACCCAAATCACCAGAAGTAGGTTCTGCCGTTGCATTGCTAGAGCGAAGATAAAATCTACGACCAGAAGCAGTACCGTTATTAGTATTAATAGTTACAGACGTAATGCCACCAGCAAAAGTTGGGGACCCAAAATAATAATTTGAAGAGTTTTTATTAATCTGTATAAAACCAGTTGCAATGTTCCGAATAGCCTTACCACCCCATGTACCAGAAGCACTACTAACCGTGATATTTGCATAAGAACCATTTGCTGTGCCATCTTTAATTTCGGCATTAGTCAAAGTAGCATCAGTACTACCACCTGTGGTTTTTGAATAAACCGCATATAACGTTACATCAGCCGAAGGATAATAAGTATCACCCGACGTAAGTAATGTTGGAGCCGTCGTAGTTTCGGTTTGTGAAGCAGTAGCCCAACCTGCAAAAACCCATGCAGGAGATTCTGCAGCACAACCACCACTTGGTGACGCAGGAGGTAAAGTTACGCCTTCGCCAGCTGAAGCTTCGGTAAGAGATGCTGTGCCACATGAACCTGTTCCTGCATTAAAATAAACTGTATAAGGAGTAGCAGGAGCCGCAACTTCATATGTAACCTCCACTGCTACACGTAACTGAGTATTGGATGTATTAGCATTCCTGAACTTCAGTGAAGAAGTCGCCGACAACCCTGTTACTGCCATAGTTGTAGAACTCCAAGTCCCCGACACATCAGCACCTCCATCAATATTATATTTTACCGCAGGCGTATAGGAAGTGGAAGTTGCTGTCAAGGTAAACCCTGTAATAGTAATCCCTGCGACAGGAGTTATGGTCATAGAACCACCAGCTCCACTTGCAGCATAATAGATACGAAAATGGGTGTCGCTCCAAACCGGAGGAGAACCAGCGCTATTTTTTTCAGTCGTCCAAGATAACACATCTGTTACGGTTCCTGAAGTATTACCTGCAATGGTAGTACTAGCACCCCAAACATTACCCGCAAATAAAACGAGTGATGCCACAAGCGCCAAGCCTCTAAAGCTTTTCCTCACCCTGTTTGTGAAAAAGTAAAAATGTTTCATAATATAATAATTTATGTATTTATCTGTTGTAGTGCCGTGGCACAGTTGTTTATGTTGTGTGTATTTGCTAACCCCTCCGTGCTTCGCACTCGTCCAATTAAAAAGGGGACAACTAACTCAGGGCTTGAGCTTGGTTACCATCTTCTTACCGTGCTCTCCCCTTTCTAAAAGGGGAGATGTCCACCGGACAGAGGGGTTTAAAAAACCTCCTACACCTACCAAACTCTCAAATCAAAACCCTCACTTACCATCTTCTTACCGTGCTCTCCCCTTTTCAAAGGGGAGATGTCCACCGGACAGAGGGGTAAAAAAAACTCATTTCAAATATCTTCTTATTTCGTCAAGTGTTCGCTCCGGATAATCGAACACCTCCAAATTTTCAAATCGCAGAACTGTAAATCCTACACTTTCTAAAAACAAAGTGCGGGCAGCATCATACGCTTTCGCCTCTTCAGAGTTATGCACTTCGCCATCTAACTCTATCACTAATTTATGCTCCGGACAACAAAAATCTACTATATAATACCCCACCGAATATTGACGTAAAAAACGTTTCCCTTCAAGTTGCCTTTTACGAATCATCGACCACAAAGCCACTTCGGCCGGCGTCATCCTTTTGCGCAAAGCACGCCGCCTTTCTTTCATCTCGGGCTTATTAAACAACTGCTCAAACATGATATTAGTTGTTTTCATTTTTTCATAGTCGTTACGCCCATGGCGTGTTTCTTTAAGTAGTTAAGTTGTTTCGTACTATACTGTTTTTATTATGTTTAAAACTGTTGAATGTTGAATGTTTATTTCGTAACTAATCTGCTAACCGGTGAATTGACTAATCGCTAATTCGTTAATCGGCTAAATTCCGCATTGCGGTTTATTGCCTCTTATGCACATTATTAGCACTGCAAATTTATACAATAAGTTACAATTCATTACCTGTTAGTCTGTTTACAGATTTTCAATGACAAAGGGCTTTTCGGGCATATTAACATTCAAAAACAATAATAGAAAATTCAATATTAATTAACAACTTTATGTTTAAAAGTGAAATGCTAAAAAATGCAATCACAAACAAATCATACTGCTAAATTTTAACTTAAAATCAAACGGAGTCGCACGCACGTACTCTATTTACAAAGCGGCTGTTAGTAAGAAATTAAAGGACAATAGCAGACAAAAAAAAGAGACACACATCGGTCAAAAGAGCCATATTTGAAAACTTAAAATTAACAATTAAAATTGTCCGATTTTCATGTAAAACGCCATAAAAGTCAATATTTATTAATTTATTTAATAATTGCAAATTTTACGATTATGAAGTTTTCAACAAATCAAAAAAAACAGCTATTAAACTACTTGTTAAAAGTTGATTATAAAATCAATCACAATGTCATAACAAAAATATCTAATAACTAAAAAATATTAATTTACAAAGTAAAGAAGCGGCGATTCGACTAATCGGTAAAGTGACGAACCGGTGAACGAACGAATCGGTGAAGCGGTGAACTGGTGAACTGTTTAGTGTTTAGTGTTGATTCAATTCGTAAATTCGTAAATCTGTAAATAATTGGTGAAGCGACTAATCGTTAATCACTAATTTTTGAATCTTTGAATTTATACAACTAATATTATGATAATTTTTGAACAGATTTGATTATTTTTGTCGGTTAAATTATAATCTCATGAAAAAACACTTATATTTACTGCCTTTTATCGTCGCTATTGCATTATGCAGTTGCGAAACGAACGATCCATGGGGCGACGATCCGGCTAAAGGAACATTTTTGTGTCCACCGGAACTACCGGCCACCATCAGCAGCAGCAACTACACCTACGTTACACATACTGCCGCCCTCAAAGGCAAAACGGTACGCAACTACTCCATGTGTTTCGACAAAACAAAATATGCAGCGCAGTGGGTGGCTTATCCGCTACATCAGTGCTACACCCTCAGTGGCACACGTACCGATGCGTGGGCTTACGACCCCGACATTTCCAGCGCATATCAGGTACCAACAAAAGGCTACTCTGCATGGGGCTATACACGCGGACATCAAATATACCGTCGGCCGACCGTTTGGCTACCACCGAACTAAACGCTCAAACATTCTATATGTCGAACATGACACCACAGCCCTACGATTTTAATACCAATATTTGGGCAGAGTTGGAAAGTAAAGTTCGCAGCCAATATATGTGCTTAGACACACTCTACGTGGTAACCGGTGCTTACTGGAAAAACACAGATACAAAAGTTGGAAAATATCCCGTTCCAACACACTACTACAAAGTTTTTCTACGTACTCGCAAAGGTAACAGCGGCAAAACCGTATTCGATGCTCCTGCAGATGAACTGAAATGTATCGGTTTTTGGTTATCACACGATGCAACAGGAAATCTTACCTCTGCCTATTGCAAATCGGTGGCTGACATAGAAAAGTTGACCGGTTTTACTTTCTTCCCAAAAGTTAATGTCGATAAAACACAATGTGTCGCTTCCGACTGGGGATTTAGCAATTGAATAATTGGTGAACTGACGAACCGGTGAATTGGTGAATTGGTGAATTGTGTAATGTTGAATGTGTAGTGTTGATTCAATTCGTAAATCTGTAAATTCGTAAATCTGTAAATAATTGACTAACTGACTAATTGGCTAATCATTAATCACTAATAACTAATCGTTAATAACTTATCACTAATAACTTATCACTAATAACTAATTCGTTGTTTTTGAGTTTTCAATACAGAAATCCAAACAACCACAACGGAATTTCATTATGGAAACCGGTTGCTAAGCCATCAAGTGCTAAAAACGCATTGTCTAAATGTTTAATCTGTTTTGGAGTTTTATTTTTACCGCCAATTTCAAAATAATACTTTCCATCAACACAAAAATCGGTTTGTTCGGTATAAGTAACTTTATGATTTTGTTGCAATTGATTGAAAAAGAACGTTTCACGTAAATTGCCAATTTCAGGTTGTTCTGCCGAAAGAGCATAATTGTAATTGGTATTTTGCAAGTAAATTTTTTCAGGTTTAACCATTTGTCGCATTCCTGTCGCTTTCTTTTTTAACAACAGCACACTATGCGATTTCTCAAGCAATTGCAAATAATTCATTAAACTTGTTCGAGTTACATCAACCATTTGACTCAACTGTGAAACATTAGGGGTAAAAGGCACCATTTCCGAAAGTATGTAAAACAACTTCTTTATTCTGTTGATTGAATAAAAATCGATATGTTCCACATTCGGCAAATCACTTTCCATCACAGTATTAAATGTTTGCAAAACGCGTTCGCCATAACCAACGACATCTTCTTGATAATAAGGATAATATCCATATTCAAGATATTTCTGAAACGCAGGCAGCGGCATGATATTCGTCTGTATTTGCTGAGCTAATGCGACATGCTTTTCAAGAATCTCTTCGAGCGAAAATGCTAATTGTGACTTCGGTAACAAATTTTCAAAAATCAGAAATTCTCTAAAAGAAAGACCAAATAATTGATAATGCCTTACACGACGACTCAAATCGGCATCTCCCTTAAAAATTTGTAACATGGACGAACCCGTAAAAATTATTTTCAACTTCGGAAAATCATCATAGATGTTTTTAATTTCTTGTGCCCATGTGGGGTATTTGTGCACCTCATCAAGATAAAGTTCCTTACCGCCAAACGAATAAAAATCGTCGGCAAGTGCATAAAGGCTTTTGGTGCTGAAATAAATATTATCCAAACTCACGAACAACACGTTTTCAGGGCTGTTGCCATACTCTTCCTGAATATGTTGTAAAAGCATCGTGGTTTTGCCCGTTCCACGTGCACCGGTTATCCCTATCAAACGATTATTCCAATCTATTTGACTTTTCAGGTAACGTTCAAAACGCCTATCTGTGCTTTCTAACTTACGATAAAATGCCGAAAATAACTGTTTCATATCTCTATTTTTTTCTGCAAAGATACAAAATGTATTTTACAAAACACAAAAAAGTATCAAAATTGTATTCTACAAAACACAAAAAAAATTGGCGAACCGGTGAACTGTTTAGCGTGGAATGTGGAATGTGTAGTGTTGAATGTGTAGCATTGATTCAATTCGTAAATCTGTAAATAATTGACTAACCGACTAATCGGTGAACTGACTAATCGGTGAAGCAGTGAACTGACTAATTGGCTAATTGTTTAATGTTTAGCGTTGAATGTGTATTCAATTCGTAAATTTGTAAATATTTGAATTATTAGAAATAGTTTGATACAGCAAACGCAAATTGTTCCATAAAAATCTGCTTGAAAGAGTTCAAGTTGTTTTGCTCATAGAATAACAACATCGCTTTTTTATAATCAATGGAATCGACAGTCCGAAAAGACAATGGACAATAACCATTGGCTATCAACAAAGCGTTACTCACAATACGTGCCGTTCGTTTATTACCATCCATAAACGGTTGAATATACGACAACAAGACCAAAGCCAACAACGCTTTTTCAAATACATTGTTGCGGCTATTTACTTCTGCACACGTTTGTTCCATCGCTTCACGAATTTGAAATTCATTATCGATTGGGTGGTAGTTTGTTCCGGTTATTCCCACACGCCTTGTGCGAATATTGTACCCAACGCCCAAATCCTTAATGAGCAATCGGTGTATATTTTCTATCTTTACCGGTGTAAGTATTTGCATATAATCGGAATTTGCCACTATAAAATCAAGTGCATCTTTATGATTTAGCAACATTATGGCTTCATCTTTGGTTTTGCCTGCAGCTGTTTCTTTTTCGCGCAACAGTTTCTCCGTTTCAAGCAACGAATAGGTATTGCCCTCTATTTGAGACGATTTCCAACTCAAATCCACTCCCAATCGTTCCATTTCCATGCGATACTCCACCGGAGTCAATGTTGCCATATTATCGGTAAATCTCTTTTGTAACGCTGTTAACTGCTTCATCTCTTCTTCATTAAAGAGTGGCGTTTGGTGCAATAAATGAGAAATCAAATCAAAATTAAACCCCGTCAATATGGTTCGTTCATCTATCTCTCTGCTAAAGTAAGTATCAATATTGATGGGAACAAAAAGTTGATAGGTACGTGAAAGGCGATAACGTGTCGATTTCCTGTTTCCGGTCGTTTCTACAAAACGATGAACCGACACCAAGGGTCCTAAAATTCGTTTCAGTGTAGATAAAGGAATGGCACCGTTCAGCCCTTCGGTTATCTCTGATGACGACACATTTGGATGGTTTTCTATGAAGTCAAGAACCATTTTTTCTTTTTCGTTCAGCATAAAAAATAACTTTAAGACCACAAAGATATAAAATTCAGCTCACATTACAACAAAAATGAGCCTTATTTTTAACGAAAATGAGCCACAAAAAAAATAATTGGAGAACTGAATAATTGACTAATCGGTGAACTGGTGAACTGTTTAATGTGGAATGTTTAGTGTGGAATGTTTAGTGTTTATTCAATTTGTAAATTCGTAAATTCGTAAATCTGTAAATAATTGGCGAACTGACTAATTGGCTAATCATTAATCGTTAATAACTAATTCATTGTCGTGCTACAGATTACAAAAAAACTCCCACACAATGTGCAGGAGTTTTTTGTTGAATAAAAGCAAAAATTTAATCTTTTACATAAAAAGAGATGTTTTTATATTGTGCAGCATAAGCATCTTTTATTTTTGTAACTGTTCCTTTTACTAATACGGAATCACTAATAACCGGCTGTTTAAGATCTGTTGTCTGTGCCAAAGCAGCTGCAATTTCAAGAGCTCTTGCCACTGTAATGGCTTCTTCAGGTACAGCTCCGTTAATGCTGGTAAAATAACCATAGGAGGTTTCCAATGTTCCTTTATAGTTCATCAAAACAGTTTTTACGACAACCACATCACCCGCTTTCAAATTTGCGCCACTAACTACGCCATCTTTTGTACGATAGCAAAGTAACTCTGATTGAGGATCAGTTGATTTTTTACCGTTAATTTCGGCATAAGTTGTAGTTTTAATACCCGGCAACAAGTTGTAGGTTGTTAAATTTCCTTTTACAACCACCAATTGTCCAAGATTTCCGGGGGTAACACCCAAATTAACCAAATCACGAACGGCACCTGCAGGTAACTGAACGCAAACCACTTTCGTCGGATCTGTTTCTGCTGCTGTTTCTGCAATCAAAACGTTAGCTTGGTTAACGGTAGTATCGGCAGCAGCTTGATTGGTAAATACACATTCGCCGGGATTTGGTTTAGTATTAAACCATCCTACAATATAGCCTTTAACCAAAGCAATAGTATTGTCTTGTTTGGTTAAAACCGTAGAAACCGTAAGCGTATCACTCGGAGTTGGAGTTGGAGTTGGAGTTGGGGTTGGTTTAAACGGATCCGGATCTTCATCTTTTGTACAACCTGCAAAAACTACTGCAGCCATCATGGCAGCGAACAAAATTTTTTTTGTGTTCATAATAAATAAAATTTAATGATTAAAAAATAAAATAACAAGTATAAATAAGTAATTAATATTTAGGATAATAAGCTTCATCGGCACGCCAAACGATACCTTCGGCATTTTGCAACACAACATCATCCAACGAGCGCAAAACAATAGTCCACTGATTGGAAGGTTCATATTTGCCGTTATCGTGGTAATATGAAATAAAACCGTACAGTTTGCCTTTATATTCGATAGCCGGCAATGCAGCATCGGCAAATTTGGCATATTCGCTGGTACCAACAGACATCCATGTTCCGGACGCGTTTTTTACCACACGCGATTGCGGAAAACCTACGCCATTGGTGCTTGGTGCAAAAATACGTTCAGTTTCTTCCAAATCAACAGGCTTTCCATAATCGACACCCTGTTGTGAAAAATACAGCGTATTGCCGGTTTCCAATTCCACAAAACGGCTTGCCAATGTAGAAATATCACGATAACCGTCACTCACGGCTTTCACTTCTTCTATGGTCATTTTGTTAGCCACTATTTTAGCCGGTTCGGGTACACCTATAAACTGTACATGAGCATTAAATACAGGCAACGGAATACGACCTATTTCCCACCCTACTTTTTGAGGATTATCCATACCTTCTTTCCCGTTATTATAATATGGCACACCTATTTGCGGCATTTTGGCATATTTGCCAACTGCCAATCCTGCACAATTGATGGCAATTTTCTGACCAATGGAGTACATTCCCGACAAACTGCCGGCATCTACCGAGAGTTTCAACCCCTGTTCCGGGTGCTCACAATCCTGAATATACATGGTTTTATAAATATTTCCCGCCACATCTTGCGAAACAATGCGTCCGATAATGACTACAGCCTGAGAATCGGGAATATCGTCCACACTGAACAAACCCAAATTCTTGCCTGTTTTGACGGCACCTTCGTATGAGCGTGCACGAGGCGGGTATTTCAACGTATCGCCCGACGGGGAAGGGGTTCCAAATTCGGTCATGTAGGTATTTAAAAATTCGGCAACGGTATGCGTTTTTGTCCACGCAGCATCTTCCGAAACATACATCTGTTCTACATCAACAGCTTCATACTTATGGCAGGCGGTCATTCCAAAGAATGTAAATGCCAAAGTTCCTATTATGAAATAACTGATATTTTTCATAGCGTTTTCTGTTTTAATCATGTTTGTAATTTAGATTAGAATTTGAATCCAATGTTCAAAAAGAAGTTTACACCCCACGCATAATAATATTTTGCAGGGTATTTGTTAACATTATTGGAAACCTGAGATGTCAACTGATAAGTCGTTGTCGGAATACGTCCGGTCTGATAACCGCCGGTTTTCATTCCCGTATTGTTGGTTACGTTGTTCACACTTAAATTGATATTGATAGATTTACGGTCTTTCAAATAAATCAATTTACCAACCGACAAATCGACCATGATACGTTCGTACCAGTTGGGAGAAACCAAAGATTCCTGTCGTCCCAAAACCGATTTTTGTTCGTCGGTATAAACCAACTTTGGAGTACTGCCGTCAGCTTTTGTTCCGGTCATGATACCTTGTGAGAAACGCGACGGAGCAATTGCCAAATAACTTTCATCAAAATAGCTGATAGACGCCTCGGCAAACCACATTTTCTGATGAAAGAAGTTCAGTTTTAAGTTGGCAGCCAACTGCGGACCTGAAGCTACTTTTAAATCTTTAATCAAAATGCGGTCTTTCATCTCCAAATCGGTATCGTTCAGTTTCATACCGTTTTCGGCACTTTCAATACCAATGGCATTGTCGGTATAGTGAGCTTCATTGTAAGCAACCGCACCCGACAAAGTAAAATTGCCGTTTAATTTTACGGAAGCACCAAACTCCAACCCTTGATAAATTTTATCCACATCAATCATCATACAGTTAATAAATGTACGATATTCATCATTGTAGTAACCGTTTTGCTCTATTCCATCCAACGAATGTGTGCGATAACCTGTGATACGCATGGTAAAAATAGGATAACGCATGATATAAGAAAAGTCGTAAGAAAGTACTTTTTCCTGCATGCTGAAGAAATTAAGCAGCGAATTGCCTCTGTTATAATCGTAGGCATCTGCCGAACGGTCGGACACACGTTGTTGCACATAGAACGAATTTGCCAATGGTGCACGCGTTTCGCCCAAAACATTGGCTTCGATGTGATGATGTCCGTTAAAATCGTAACTGATACCGGCTTTTGCAGCAGGATCGACAAACTGATGTAGTGCGCCGGCTCCTTTTGAAATAACGTCTGCCGCATTAGGATTTTGCTGTTTCACAACTATGTTCAAATATTCGGCACGACCATTGCGCATATAGCCGTAACGGTTAAATGCCGTATAAGAAGCTTTCAAACCGTAGAAAAATTTCAGTTTGTTAAAGTTCCATTCGTTATGAGCAAAAACAGAAGCTTTGGCGATATTGATATCATAATTGTATCCAAAAACATCGCCTTCCTTGACTATCTTGTTCGGATTATCCACATCATTTTGACGTACAGCATTGATTTGCGCCTGTGTCAGTCCTACATTTTCCGATAAGTCGGCAATATCGCGGTCGGCAAACGGGTCAATATCAACCCATTGTGTTGCTCCAAGCAAATCATCTACCGTTTTATAATGTTTACCTTGTGTATATTTGGCTTCCAAACCAACTACCATTTTCAACTTTTCACCCATAAACATCTGGTCATATACAGAATTTAAAGCAGCCTCTGCCAAATTGTTGTGACGGCGTTCTACCATGTATTTTGCCATCTTCAATTCGTTCGGATTGTTGAGGTTGTTAGCATAATTTGCCTGATACAAAGCATCCCAATCTATTTGAGTAGCAGAATTTCCGCCGGCTTTATAACCGGTTTTCCACATATTGGTCATGCTGTTATAAAGTTCCACATTGGTTTCACTTTGTGAAGGATAAAATCCGCCTGCCGAAGCATCATAGTGCCATCCGCCCAACTGATAACTCGGTAAATTGCGATAATAATCGGGACGCGGGTCAAGAGCATTATAAAATGTCAAAGCCGAATTGCTGTACATACTGTAATGACCGGCAAGACCCGTATTCAAATTTTGAGTTTCACTGATTTTCCATTCGTGACTGACAATTAAAGTCGGGTCAAAACTGTGTACTATACGCGAGTTGCGTTTTTTACCATCTTGAAAACCCCAATAAGGATTGTAATAAATAGAGGTCAAATCGGCGGTTTCCTGTGTTATGGCCGACGAACCGGCACGTTCTGTCGGCGAACCGTAAGTAACAATTGACAAACTGTGATGCGGATTGAAAATCTTTTCTGCACCTAAATAGTAACCACCCGAATTATAGAAAGTTCCTTCCTGAATACCTTCATACGACCAACGATAAGCACCTGAAACCGCCAATGCCCATCCGTTATCCATAATACCTGTGGCATACGTTGCCATGGCACGTAACCAATACGCACGATTGGCTCCTGCCAAACCGACTTTTGTTCCTTCTGCAAACTTGCTGGCACGCATATCGATATTGGTTGTGTTACCGATATTTCCGAAAGAATAATCGTTAGGAGCAAAATTATTAACAATCTCTTTGTTACGGCTGGCATCATTTAATCCACCCAACGAAGAATAGTTGAAACGTCCGCGTTCCTGATCATTAAAGTTTACACCATTAATATAGGTAGATTCGTCAGCTTGTCCGTAACCACGCAAACGATAGCGGGCAGGACT
>JAQUTW010000001.1 GCA_028694215.1 Paludibacteraceae bacterium
GTTTTGTACGAGATTGTTCATTATATTTAATTATCTGATTAATAATCAAATATACGACTTTTTTGTCAAATGAACAATCTTTTTTTACTTTATTTTTTTACTTTTTCCTAAATGCACAACAGGTTATGATTAAGATTTTCCGTATCTTTGCACATTAATAGAAAAGAACTGAAAATTATGCTTACACTTAAATTTATCACAGAAAATCGTGACGATGCCATTCGCCGTTTGAACAAAAAACATTTCGCCGATGCCGAAAAAATGATTGACGAAGTAATAGCATTAAATAATAACCGCCGCTCTACACAGAAAGAGTTGGATGACACTTTAGCACAAATCAACCAAGTATCAAAAACCGTTGGCGCTTTAATGCAATCCGGCAAACGTGAAGAAGCAGAAATCGCAAAAGCAGAAACCGCAAAATATAAAGAAATCAGCCGTGAATTATCTGCCAAAATGGATAATTTAGCCATCTCCATCCAAAACTTGTTACTACAAATTCCCAATGTACCAAAAGAGTCGGTACCGGAAGGCACAGGAGCAGATGATAATGTCGTAGAAAAAATGAGCGGCATTAATCCTACTTTTAATTTTGAAGTGCTTCCACATTGGGAATTAGCAAAAAAATACGATTTAATTGATTTTGAATTAGGAGTAAAAATTACAGGTGCAGGATTTCCTGTTTACAAAGGTAAGGGAGCACGACTTCAACGTGCGTTAATTAATTTTTTTCTTGATGAAGCACGCAATGCCGGTTATTTAGAAATAATGCCACCTACAGCCGTCAATGAAGCCTCCGGGTATGGCACAGGTCAATTGCCCGACAAAGAAGGTCAAATGTATCATTGCGAAGTAGATAATCTTTACCTTATACCGACCGCCGAAGTGCCTGTAACCAATATTTATCGCGATGTCATTTTGAGTGAAAAAGATTTACCCATCAAAAATTGTGCTTACACTCAATGTTTTCGCCGCGAAGCCGGTTCGTATGGTAAAGATGTGCGCGGATTGAACCGCTTACACGAATTTTCAAAAATAGAAATTGTCCGCATTGACACTCCTGAACATTCCGAAGAATCGCACAAAGAGATGCTGTCACATGTCGAAAGTCTTGTACAAAAATTGGAACTACCTTATCGTATTTTGCGCCTTTGTGGTGGAGATATGAGTTTTACGGCTGCACTCTGCTTCGATTTTGAAGTTTATTCTGCTGCACAAAAACGCTGGTTGGAAGTAAGTTCTGTATCCAACTTTGAAAGTTACCAAGCCAATCGACTGAAATGTCGTTACAAAACCGCTGAAGGCAAAACCGAACTATGTCATACACTCAATGGCTCGGCATTAGCTTTACCACGTATTGTAGCTGCACTTTTGGAAAACAATCAAACTCCGGAAGGTATTCGCATACCTAAAGTATTGATACCTTACTGCGGTTTCGATATAATAAAATAAACAAAAATTATCTATGCTTTCAGATAGTTATCTAAAAGCATAGATAATTGCATTAAATATTTGGGATTTTTACTTTAAATCATTTTCTCCAAAACGAGGGAGAAAAGAGCAAAAATATCGTAAACAGTTCCAAGCGTCCTACCAACATCACAAAAGACAAATACCATTTACACACATCAGGAATAGCTGAAAATGTGCCCATAGGTCCCAAAGATCCTAATCCGGGTCCTACATTACTAATAGAAGTAACCACTGCTCCAACAGACTCTTCAATGCCCATGCCGGCAAATAGCAGCACAAATATACTCGCTACAATAAAAATCAGATAAAATGTAGTAAATGCAAAGATATTATCAACTACATTTTCTGACACAAGATGACCATTCATGCGAATAGGAAGTATTGCTTTAGGATGAATCAGACGCTTAAATTCATAGATCGCATTTTTTAAAAGCACAGTTATACGCACAATCTTTATACCGCCACTGGTAGAACCGGCAGATGCTCCCATCAACATCAAAAACAACAAAGTCATCCATGCAATTGGTTGCCATAACATATAATCCGCAGTAGCATAACCCGTGGTTGTAATGATAGAAACCGTTTGAAACAATGAGTGTCTGAAAGTTTCAGCTATCCCCCATTCTACAGGATGAGATAGTATTAAACTAACAAAAATCAACAATGTTGCACCTGCCACAAATAAGGCATAAAAACGAAATTCCTCATCACGAAACAATTTTTTAAAATTATGTTTAACCAAGGAATAATAGAGTAATGAAAAATTTATTCCGGCTATAAACATAAAAACAATAATAGTATAATGAATAAATGGGGAATCCCAATATGCGATACTTGCTTGTTTGGTAGAATATCCTCCGGTTGCCATTGTGGTAAGAGCATGGCACATGGCATCAAACAAACCCATACCGCCAAAATATAGTAAAGCTGTTTCCAGCAATGTCAAGCACAAATAAATACCCCATAAACGTCGAGCTGTATTTTTGATACGTGGCTGTAGCTTATCGTAAGTCGGTCCCGGTACCTCTGCCATAAAAAGTTGATTACCACCTCGTAAGAAAGGTAATACCGCCAAAGATAACATTACTATTCCCATTCCGCCAAGCCATTGTATCAAACTACGCCAAAAAAGTAATCCATGTGGCAAAGCCTCTACGTTGTTTAATATGGAAGCACCTGTGGTGGTAAATCCGGACATTGTTTCAAAAAAAGCGTCACTAACTGAAGGAATAGCATTGCTCAACCAAAATGGCAACATACCAAAAAAAGAAAAAACGACCCAAACTACGCCAACAATTGTATAGCCTTCACGATTACCAATAGTCCTATCCGCATTTTTAGTTAACAAAAAAGCACAACCTCCACATCCACATGCTGCGGCTGCTGCAATTAACAGATACTTCAAATCATATTCATCATAAATTGCAGAAACACAAGCAGATAGCAATATAAAAACGCTTTCCGTAATAAGCAATATGCCCAAAGTCTTGAATAATTGTCGCCAATTAAATGTGCTGGTCATTTTAATACAGATTTAAAAAAACGAGGCCAATTTGCGTAAACTTGATGCCATACAAAAAACAACAACATGGTCATTAGGTTGCACTACGCTGTCACCTGTAACAATATATCCCTTCCCATCACGTATCAAGCCACCAATATTAACGGCAGAAGGCAATTTAATGTCTCTAATTCGTGTTTTTGTAATTTTATCTCCTTCCTTCACATTAAATTCTACAACTAAAGCATCGGCATAAGTCAAACATTTGACATTCAGAGCATCATCGTCCAACGTCATTTGATAGATGTGACTTGCTGCTATTAGTTTTTTATTGATAATAGTACCAATATCTAAATTTTCGGCAAGTTCTATATAATCAATATTTTCAACCTCAGCAATGGTTTTTTTGACATGAAAACGTTTCGCAGCCATACATGCCAATACATTGGCTTCAGAATTGGCTGTAACTGCAATAAACGCATCCATATCTTCAATACCTTCTTCTTTGAGCAAATCCAAATTGCGACCATCACCTTGTATTATAAGTGCTTCATTAACCTCTTCGGCAAATTCATAACACCTATCTCTGTCTATCTCAATTATTTTACTAGTAATGTTCGATGGTAAATATTCCATAGTTTCACGAGTGATATTACTGGCTCCTATAAACATCACATTGTGAATTTCAAACGCCTCTTTACCTCCTTCTTTTCTTACATAATTTAAATTTTCTTTGGTACAAATAAAATAAACAATATCGCCATTTTTGACCTCATCAGAACCGTTTGGAATAATCGTTTCGTTTGCACGTCTAATGGCTACAATACGAAACTGATTGTGACCAAAATAACCCGTACTAAATTGTTTATTAAGCATCTGCGAATTATCACGTATTTTGAGGCACACCAAAACCAAAGCTTCATTTTCAAAAGTTCGATATTCACGTATCCAACCTTTTCCAAGCGAAGCCACAATTTCCTTGGCAGCTAATAATTCCGGATAAATTAACGAATCTATCCCCATCTTTTTAAAAAATGCCAAATTGGTAGGTAATAAATATTCATAATTATCAATTCGTGCTACCGTTTTTTGTGCCCCCATATTACTTGCCAACATACAGGCTGTCATATTGACACTTTCATAAGGTGTAACAGCAACAAATAAATCACAGCCTTTTACACCACACTCCCGTAAATCTTTTAGCGAGGTAGGTTCGCCCACCTTCGTCATTAAATCATATTGCGTGTCCAATTCCTCCAAACGATCTTCCTGATTGTCCATAAGGATAATATCCTGATTTTCATTAGCAAGCATTTTTGCTAAATGTCTGCCAACTTCTCCGGCTCCAACAATAATAATTTTCATAGTTTATCGCTATTAATAAATTTTTCTACAGACAAGGCAATTCCTTCTTCATCTATCCCTAACATATGATAAAGTTCCTCTTGGGTGCCTTGTTCGACAAAACGATCATAAATACCCAACCGTTTTACAGTTGGATGGTAACCATTATCTGCCATAAATTCGAGCACTGCGCTGCCTAAACCTCCACTTACAACACCATCTTCAAGCGTAATAATCTTATCATAAGTTTTGGCTGCAAAATGTAAAATTTCTTCATCAATAGGTTTTAAAAACCGCATATCATAATGAGCAACAAAAACACCTTTTTCTGCCATTTTTTTCAAAGCTTTCTGTGCTATATTTCCCAGTGGCCCTATACTTAACAAAACAGCATCCTTACCTTCGCTCAATAATTGCCCCTTACCTATTGGTAATTCTTTCAATGGCTTTTTCCAATCAACCAAGACACCACGCCCCCGTGGATAACGTATTACGAAAGCTCCTTTGTCTGGTAATTGTGCAGTGTACATCAAATTACGCAGTTCTATCTCATTAAGTGGAGAAGCTATAATCAAATTAGGAATACATCTAAAATATGCCAAATCAAATAATCCCTGATGAGTTGCACCATCACTGCCCACAATTCCTGCCCGATCAACACACAACACCACATTCAACTGCTGTAACGCAACATCATGAATAACATTATCATACGCTCGTTGCATAAATGACGAATAAATATTGCAGAAAGGCAACAAACCGTCTTTCGCCATTCCGGCTGAAAAAGTTACGGCATGTCCTTCGGCAATACCCACATCAAATACACGATTTGGCATTTCTTTCATCATAAAACACATGGAGCAACCGCTAGGCATTGCCGGTGTCACTCCAACAATTTTCTCGTTCTGTTTCGCCAATTCTAATAATGTATAACCAAAAACATCTTGGAACAATGGTGGTTCATGACCGTTTGTATGAGATATGCGTTCACCTGTTTTTGGGTCAAATTCTCCGGGTGCGTGCCAAATAGTTACCAATTTTTCTGCAGGTTTGTAACCTTTTCCCTTTTTGGTAATGATATGCACCACTTTTGGACCTTCAAATCTTTTAACTTTTTGCAAAGTTTCTATCAGCAATTCAACATTATGACCATCAACAGGACCAAAATAACGAATGCTTAAGCCTTCAAAAATATTATTACCTGTGTTACTTCTAAGTGATTTCAAAGAATTGGCAAAACGGATGATTTTCCCTTTGTTGCTTTCATCTATCACGTGCATACGCCGCAACAATTTGTAAGTCCTAAAACGTAGTCTGTTGTAAGTGGGCGAAAGGTGAATTTTACCCAAATATTTACTCAAGCCTCCCATTATAGGGTCTATTGCCATGTGATTATCATTCAATATAATCAACAAATTATTTGGATTAATAGACGCATTATTAAGACCTTCAAACGCTAAGCCGCCTGTCATTGCACCATCACCAATAACAGCTACAACCTGTCTGTCTTCTTTATGTAAATATGCAGCAATGGACATTCCCAAACCGGCAGAAATGGAAGTGGATGAATGCCCAACACCAAACGAATCATATTCGCTTTCTTTGGGTGTGGGGAAACCACTGATGCCACCGAACTGGCGGTTGGTATGAAAACGCTCACGACGTCCTGTCAATATTTTATGTGCATACGCCTGATGACCTACATCCCAAATAATTCTATCGTAAGGTGTGTTAAATAAATAATGTAATGCTACCGATAATTCAACAACACCCAAACTTGCACCGAGATGTCCCGGGTTTTGAGACAATTCGTCAATAATAAATGTGCGTAATTCCTGGCATAATTCCGGCAGTTGGTCTATGCTTAACTGCTTCAAATCATCCGGGCTGTTAATACCTTGCAGAATATTTAAAGATGTTTGTGCCATTCGTCAAAATCAGAAAATGACAAAAGTAAATAAAAAAAACGAATCTTTGAGGAATATTTAACGCTATTTACAGAAATTCTTTAGGAACAGGGATAGAACAATCTGTTTTTTGTCCGGTAACAGGATGATAAAAAGAAATTCCGGTTGCATGTAAACAAATCCGTTTTAATGGATTGACGGAAGAACCATTTTTCTTATCACCTACAATCGGATGTCCTTCCACAGAAAGTTGCACGCGTATCTGGTTTCTGACATCTGTTATTTGTTCTATCTCCAACAACGAATATTGTATGTTGGTTTTTAATGTTTTATAAGATAATATGGCTTGTCGTCCGCCATTATCCGTTTTCGAAGCAATTGTTTTGGATAAATGCAAATTGTCTTTTAGCCAGTCAGTCAAGGTGCCATTTTGGGGGGACATCTGTCCTTCAACTACCACAACAAATGTCCTTTTCAACATACGTTTCTCTTTGTCTGCACACAAGCGCGCCTGTACCTCTTCTGATTTCGCAAAAAGAAGCAAACCGGAAGCTTCTCGCTCCAAACGATGTACAAAAAAAAGTTCTTTAGCCGATTTATTACGTTTAACATGCTCCAATGCAATGGAATAAGCCGTTGAAACATTTTCATTGGCAACAGCACCATCAAAGGTTCCATGTTTTTTATCAATAATCAACACATAATCATCTTCATAAATAAATTTAATTTTATGATTGGGATTGGGAGCAGATAGACCTTGCAAATAAATTTCTACAACATCTCCTTTTCGTAAATGATAGTCGAAAGCGGTTATAACTGTACCATTAACAGCAACTTGACGATGTGACAACAATGATTTTAGTGAACTGCAACTTCGATTTTTTTCTACTTGCGATAAATACACAGACAGTGTCTGTGGTTCCAAAACCGTATAAGTGGTAGCAACAGATGATTGACCATATTTTTTGTGGGAGGTTCCTTTCATATCAAACGTAAAAACTTAATAACTATCTTTTTTACCATTAATCCTGTATTATGAGTTGTATAAAAAATGCTCTTGGCAAAAAATCAAGAGCATTTTTATAAATTAGACTTCTTTATTATTTGTCCATTGAAACTTCTTTGTCTTTAGCACATTGAGCAGGACAATCACCTTTCTGTTCGCCTTTTTCTTTGCAACATTTGTCCTTTGCACATTTGTCCTTACATCCTTTTTCACAACATTGGTCTTTTCCACCGCAACATTGGTCTTTATCACACAAACGAGCATAATTGAATACATGTCCACACGGTGCAACCAGAATCAGTGAATCTGCCGTAAGTTTCTTTATTTTCAAAGTATCCGAGAAAGCTATCGGTTCCGACATTGGCATAGAATCAGGATTAAATGCAGGAGGTGCCATCATTGTATCTTTACACTGTTTTTTGCACATTAGCTTTCCTTCTTTTGGGCAAGGAGTTCCTTCCTGAGGTTCCTGTGGCATCGGTTTACAGTGTGAAGGACATGGCATCCGTTTTCCTGCAAGAATAAGCAAATCGCCCTCCTGTTTCCAACTTTCAAAACAAATACCTTTTAAATGAATAGATTTGGCTATTCCGCCTTCTTCCAATACAATTCCTTGAACTTTTTTATCAGGACATGGTGATTTTTCTCCCCAAGCTCCTTCAATTTTGGCTTGATTACAGCATCCTACAGCACAGATGGCGACGATGGCAACAAAAAAGATTTTTCTCATAAAATAAAATTTTTAGGTTAAAAAAATATGAAACTGATGACAAAGATAATTGATATTTTGAAAATATGCAATTGGTTATCTATCACTTTCTGCTTATTTTGATATTAGTTAAATTCACACAATACCGGAGAAACCCATAAAAGCCATTGCCAACAAGCCGGCAACAATAAGTGCAATAGGCGTTCCCTGCATACCTTTCGGTAATTTTACCATATTCAACTGTTCACGAATACCTGCAAATAAAATTAATGCCAAACCAAAGCCAATGGCAGTGGAAACTGCAAAAACAGTACCTTCCAACAAATTAAAATCTTTTTGAATTACCATAATGGCAACACCAAGAATGGTACAATTAGTGGTAATAAGTGGAAGAAAAACGCCTAATGCCTGATACAATGAAGGTGATAATTTTTTAAGCATAATTTCAACCAGTTGCACCAAAGCTGCAATAACCAAAATAAATACTATCGTCTGTAAAAATTGCAGATTAAAAGCATCAAGCACCAATTTTTGAATTAAATAAGTAATAATAGTGGCAAGCGTCATAACAAACGCCACAGCTCCGGACATACCTATTGCGGTATCAAGTTTTTTGGAGACACCCAAAAACGGACAAATACCCAAAAATTGCGACAACACAATGTTGTTCACAAAAACTGCACTGATAAATATTAAAATGTAAGTCATAAAATTGCTCTTTATAAATGATTATTTTGCTCTGTTCAGTTTATTTACAATGGCAATAAGATAGCCTAATGCCAAGAAAGCTCCTGGAGCAAGTACAAAAATCAGGACACCATAACTTTCAGGGAAAACAGCAAAACTAAAAATTTTTCCTGTTCCCAATAATTCACGTACCATACCAAGCAACAGCAGTGCCCCCGTAAATCCAAGTCCTATTCCCAATCCGTCAAGAAAAGATTCCCAAACACTGTGTTTGGCTGCAAACGCTTCTGCACGACCGAGAACAATACAATTGACCACTATCAGCGGAATAAATAATCCCAAACTTTCATACAATGCAGGAACATAAGCCTCCATACACATTTGAACAATGGTTACAAATGTGGCAATAATAACAATGTATGCGGGGATGTGTACTTTGTCGGGAATTATGTTTTTGAGTAATGATATTACCACATTGGAACAAACCAATACAAAAGCCGTTGCCAAACCCATACTCATTCCATTTAATGCCGAAGTGGTAGTACCTAATGTAGGGCACATACCCAACAACAGCACAAAAGTCGGATTTTCTTTTAATAAACCATTTACGAAAAATTTTAATTTACTCATAATCAATTATTTTTTATGCCCTCGTTTTTTATTAGACGATTTTTTTGAAACAACCTGTTTTTTTATTGGTTGCTCCTTCTCTATTTTTTGATCCTGTGATAACGAATCTTCCATTGCTTTTGCATCAACAGCCAAATTAGTCGAGTCCGTAACCTCTACGTTTATATGTGTCGAAGCGCCACTTTTGACATCAATATTTTCCGGATTGTCGTTATACGCCTGATAAGCAGATTGTACTGCGCTCAAAAACGCTCGCGAACTAATGGTTGCAGCTGTAATGGCATCAATATCGCCACCATCTTTACTTACCGTAAAATTAACCGTTGAAGGGTTAATATGAAGTATCGACTGACGATTTTTATCGGTTTTAAACCAATCTACCATTTTTGTTCCAAGTCCGGGAGTTTCTGCCTGTTCCAAAACGGAATAATTCACAATTTTCCCTTCTGCATCAAAACCTACCATTATTTTTATGGTTCCGCCAAAACCTACGGCTTCCGACTCTACTGCAGCACCAATAAAATCATCATTATTATATGCTTTCAAAACTGTTAAGCCATTAGCCGTTTCCGGTTCTGCCAATCGTGTAAAGTCTGGCAACACGGATTTAACAGCCAATTCCTTTTTTTGTTCTTTTGCCAAGCGGATAGGTTCTTCGGTAAGCGTATAGACTGCTCCCAATGCTCCGGCAGCCATTAATGTAATGATTGTCAGCACCAATACCATGTTTAAAAAATTGGATTCTAATCTTTTCATATCAAATTTGATAATTTATTGCTTTTAATTTTCTTTTTTTCTTTTTTCTCCAAAACGTTTTGGTTTGATATACGTATTTAATAATGGGGTTACGGCATTCATAATCAAAATGGCAAACGACATTCCTTCAGGGTACGCTCCCCATGTACGAATAACTACCGTAAGAATGCCAATGCCCACACCATAAATAATTTGTCCCCAAAATGTCATCGGTGAAGTTACATAATCGGTAGCCATAAAAATGGCCCCCAACATCAAACCACCGGTAAGCAAATGTGTCAATGGAGAAGCATACACGGTCGGATTGGCAAAATGCAGAATAGCTGTAAACAAGGCTACAGTAAGCAAAATGGAAACGGGAATGTGCCACGTAATCACTTTACGACATAGCAGAAAAATACCGCCCAACAGCAATGCTGCGGCACAAATTTCGCCCATGCTGCCACCTGTGTTTCCCAACAACAAATCTATATGAGAAGGCATTTCTGCCAAGCCTCCTTTCATCATTGCCAAAGGAGTGGCAGCTGTTTCAGCGTCTATATACGATGCCAAACCCCAATTGCCAAGCGGACGTGGCCATGTGGTCATTTGGGTTGGAAATGAGATAAGCAAAAATACACGTCCTACCAATGCAGGATTGAAAATATTATTACCCAAGCCACCAAAGCTCATTTTACCTATGCCAATCGCTACTAAGGCTCCAAGGATTACCATCCATATTGGTAAATTCGACGGTAAATTAAATGCCAGCAACAAACCCGTTAATATAGCAGAGCCATCCCAAACAGAAGGTTTTGTTTTCAATAAAAAACGTTGAATTAAATATTCAAACAGCACACACGACACAACTGCTGTAAGACTGACAAGTAAAGCTCCCAATCCGAAGAAATAGAGCGCAGCCAAATAAGCCGGCACTAATGCAATAACTACGGAATACATGTTTTTTGCTACAGAATCACTGTTGTGTACATGTGGAGCAGGAGAAACAATTAACTGATTCATAATTTATTAGTTTGCTATATTTTCAATTTATTTTTTTGCATTACGGGCACGAATAATTCCACCCACTGTCGCTTTGCCCTGACGTACATAATCCAACAATGGTCGATGGCTTGGGCAGGAGAACAAACAACAACCACATTCAATGCAATCCATAATGCCGTTTTTCTCCAAATCGTTATACAAACCCCGTTCCGACAGATTGGTCAACAAATAAGGCTCCAAGCCCATCGGACAAGCGGATATACATTTGCCACAACGAATACAGTTTTGAGGCTCTTCCCGCAACGAATCCTGTTCCGGCATAAACAACAATCCCGAAGTACGTTTTGAAGCCGGTACATCCGTATTCATATAGGCACGTCCCATCATAGGACCTCCACCAATAATTTTTCCGGTATTTTCCGGTATTCCGCCGGCCATTTCCACAGCCGCCATCAATGGCGTTCCAAAACGAATCAAAAAGTTTCCCGGATTTTTTACCTCTTTTCCGGTTACGGTCATCACGCGTTCAATTAACGGTTTATTCTTTTGCACAGCCTCATAAACAGCAAACGTCGTAGCCACATTTTGCACCACTGCTCCTACTTCAATTGGCAGCGCACCACTTGGCACCTGACGACCAATTAAGGCATCAATTAACTGCTTTTCGCCACCTTGCGGGTAACACATCTTAAGCGGAACGACTTCTATACCAAAATGTCGGTTGGCTAAACGCTGAAAATAGTCGATGACGTCTTTCTTATTATTCTCAATACCAATGAGCGTTTTTTGCACTGCCAAAGCTTTCATCAAAATAGATATTCCGATAAAGATCTCCTCGCCGTGTTCCATCATCAATTGATGATCACACGTTAAATAAGGTTCGCATTCTACTGCGTTTACAATAAGGACTTCGGCTATTTTTCCGGGAGGTGGCATTAGTTTGATATGTGTCGGAAAACAGGCACCACCTAAGCCCACAATTCCTGCATTTTGAATTTTTTTGATAATCTCTTCTTTTGATAATCTGCAAATGCGATTGATTTCAGGCGTTCTATCAATACTTTCGAGCCAATGGTCTGCTTCGACATCTATGGTAATTGCAGGAGAATGTCTTCCCCATGCATCTGTTACAGTATCTATCTTTGTCACCGTTCCGGAAACTGACGAATGTACATTTGCAGACATAAATCCTGTAGGAGCAGCTATCAATTGACCCACTTTTACACTGTCACCTATCGCCACAATCGGTGTGGCAGGCGCGCCAAGATGCTGATCAAGGAGAATTACCGCCTGTGTCGGCAATGCAACTTGTTGAATTCTCTGCCCTGCAGAAAGTTTGTTGGCTTGTGGATGAACGCCACCAATTTTAAATGTTTTCATATATTTTCCCGATAACTTTTTATTTCGATAAATCTTCAATCTTAACCGTTTCCGCTTCAGGTACTGATACCTGCACATCTTCTTTTCTTGGCGGAAAATTTGTTTCATGAATGGCACCTGTCGGACAAACGGCTACACATTTACGGCACAAACGGCATTTCGTAAAATCTATATAAGCCAAATTATTTTCAATCGTAATGGCATCAAACGAACATTCTTTCACACATTTACCACAGCCAATACAAGCCACAGTGCATGCCTTACGGGCAATTCCGCCTTTATCTTTATTCACACAGCCAACAAATATACGACGATTTTTAGGACCTTTTTTTCGTAATTCGATGATACTCTTAGGACAAGCCTTAACACACGCACCACACGCGGTACACTTATCATCATCTACTTCGGGCAAGCCGGTTTCCATATTAATGTGAATAGCATCAAACTGACATACGGTCACACAATCACCAAATCCTAAACAGCCAAAAGAGCAGCCGGTCTCTCCGGAATATAAACTGTTGGCTATAGCGCAATTTTTTGCTCCATTATAAGTATTAACATGTGGACGTTTCTCACAAGAGCCACTACAACGTACTACAGCAATCATCGGTTCTGAAATTTCAGTTGTCAAACCAAGTATATTTCCGACTTCCGACATAGTTGGCGTACCACCAACAGGACATCGCAAATTATCTAAAACATCTGCTTTTACACACGCTTCAGCAAAATTTCGGCAACCGGAAAAACCACATCCGCCACAATTAGCTCCCGGAAGTGCCTGCTCAACCAAGTCGATGCGGGGATCTTCTTGCACATTAAATTTACGGGCAACCAGAAAAAGTATAACTGCCGCAGAGCAACCAATAATTCCCAACACGATAAGGGATAGTACAATAATATTCATATCATTTTATTGTTTAGATTTTTACATTCTAATTTAATTTCTGTACATAAAACAGGAACTTGCGTTTAAGTGGCTTTTTGAACAAACTCAAAATTAAATAATACGGGATAATAGATGCCAAAGCCAAAAATCCCGACCAAATTTCAGAAAATTGAAGGATGTTGAAAACAACCAAAAGTACTATAATCAGACAGAAAGGAAGAATAAAAGCCAGTAATACTGCCAAAAATCCCAATTTGCGCTTACCGACAACTTTTACCCGTTCGCCTTCATAAAATTTCCCATCATCAATAATATGAGTCTCTATAATTTTTTCAGATTTTTCAGAAGCGGTACACATCGACTTGGCATGACATTCGGAACAAGCACTGCTTTGTTCTACCACAACAGATGCTTTTCTTCCATCTATTTTTTTAATTACACCAATATGTTCAATCTGATCTTCCATCAATCCATTTCTTCATAACAAACGTACCAAAACGCAAAAATCTTCTATGTTAAACAATTAAGAAAAACACCTATTCTTGTAACTACAAAGACTATATTTCGATTAAATTCATACAATTAGCATTTAAAAAGTGCCAACTACCATCTGCAATTTAGGTCGCAAGCAAAAAAACAAGTAATAAAGAAAAAACAAAAAAATCTGTTTTTCACTTGATTATCAACATATTATCAAACAACCATCGCTTATCTTTTGCAAGTACAAAGTTATCGGATTTTTCCATATTACCGATGAGTTTTGTAAAAAAAAATGACAACACCATAAATAAAGATAGTTTGCAAATAGAAATAGTCAAAAAAACAAATCCGAAAAAATTATAATGTTGCGCAAACCTATTTATTATAAAACTTGGAAAAGAGTTTTTTGTTCAAAATTTATTCAATAAGCATGATACCATCTTTCTACTTTGCCATTTTTTGTTAAAAAATAAGCAGGTATAATAGCCTTATGCTGTTTTTTGAAAGAAAATAACTACATTTGTGGCAATTTTTGAAAATAATAAACGTTCTATTTACACGCATAGAATAAAATCTATAATGGGAAGAATAAAGCTAAGAACGTTTTTACTCATTTTCTGTTGGTTGCCATATTTTTTAGTACATGCAGAAGATACCTACAAATTAGATGTCGGCATTTTTGGTGGCGGTTCTTTTTATTTGGGAGATGCCAATTCAACACTTTTTAAGGGTACACAACCTTGTTTTGGCGCATTTGGAAAATACATAATCAATGGAAGATGGGAAGTAGCACTGCAAGGATATGGTGGTGTTGTAAACATACCGGAATGGAACAACATTCCTGCTTCGCGTACAACATTTGGCGATATTAGCGTAACAGGAGAATTTAATTTTTTCAATTACGGTAAAAAAAAGTATGATAAAACATATTCAATAATAACACCTTACATTTTTGCCGGTTTAGGTTTGACCATACATACTTACGGAATTGCACCGAATATTCCATTCGGATTAGGAATAAAGGTAAAAGCAACACCGCGATTAAATTTTGGATTAGCGTGGCGTATGCACAAATTAATGACAGACAATTTTGATAACATACACGACCCATACGGATTAAACGGGAAAGGGCTGTTTAATAATAAAGACTGGTTTTCAAGTGCTTCTTTGAGCATTTCTTATAATTTTTGGAAAGATTGTGCTCCTTGCAGAAGAAATCATGCAGAAGAATACAGGACATCACGTTCACGACAGAAATAATACAACATGTCAGAATTTAAAGACAAAATAGACAAAACACATCTTCCCTGCCACATTGCCATCATTATGGACGGCAACGGCCGTTGGGCTAAAGAACGTGGTTGTGACCGCATTTTTGGACATCAAAATGGCGTTATTTCTGTACGCAAAATTACCGAAGCAGCTACAGAAATCGGCATTAAATTTTTGACATTATACACTTTCTCAACAGAAAATTGGAATAGACCACAAGAGGAAATCAATGCTTTAATGGATTTATTGGTAGAAAATCTTGAAAAAGAGACTCCAACTTTTCAAAAAAACAATATTCGGTTGTTGGCTATCGGGAATATAGCTCAGATGCCAAACTTAACACGAACAAAATTGCAACAATGTATTGCTGAAACATCCAAAAATACAGGATTATCACTTATTTTAGCGTTAAGTTATTCTTCTCGGTGGGAAATTACCAACGCCATGCAAACTATTGCAAAAAAAGTGGCAGAAGGAGCTATTAGTCGCGATGAAATAAACGAAAATACAATTATACAAAATCTGAATACTTCCAACATCCCCGACCCTGATTTATTGATACGTACAAGCGGCGAAAAACGTATTAGCAATTTCTTGTTGTGGCAAATTGCCTATACAGAATTGTATTTTACACCTATACACTGGCCGGATTTTAGAGAAGATGAATTTTACAAAGCCATACTCAATTATCAACACAGAGAACGCCGTTTTGGGAAAACAAGCGAACAAATACATGAATAAAATAAGTATCTTTTTTATACTCATCACTCTTTTACTTTGCCTGCCAAACAACGCAAAAGCACAAATTGTCGCTAATCAGCCACAACAACAGGCGGTGGAAATAGACTATTCTTTGCCACTTGGCACCAAAACAATTGCCGACATTAAAGTTACCGGATCCGAAAATTACGAAGAATATGTATTAATCGGGTTTTCAGGACTATCTATTGGTCAACAGATAAAAATCCCGGGAGACGAAATAACGGCCGCCATTAAACGTTTTTGGAAGCAGGGCTATTTCTCGGATGTTAAAATTTTGGCTACACAAATACGTAATGACAGTGTGTGGCTCGAAATACATTTAAAACAACGCCCACGTATCTCTCAAATTAATTATTTTGGTTTAAAAAAATCGGAACAAGAAGATATTGAAGCCAAATTAAATATCTCAAAAGGTAATCAGCTAACTCCGGATCTCATTGATCGTACAAAAATCATCATTAAAAAAGCCGTTGCCGAAAAAGGTTATCATAATGCAGAAGTGGCTATTTACCAGAAAAATGACCCACAACAACCCGGAAGCATTATTTTGGATATCAGCATCGATAAAAAAGCAAAAGTAAAAGTCCACGAAATTTACGTCACGGGAAACAAGGCTTTGTCACTCAACAAAATAGACAAAGCAATGAAAAAAACCAACCGTCCAAAAAATTTCATGAATATTTTCCGTAGCAAAAAATACATAGCCAAAGAATACGAAAACGACAAAAAATCACTTATTGCAAAATACAATGAAGTCGGTTATCGCGATGCCGTCATCGTTTATGACAGCGTAGCAAAATACGACGACAACCACGTAGATGTGTATTTGGACATTGACGAAGGAGAAAAATATTATTTCCGCAACATAAAATGGACAGGTAATACGCTTTATGCAAGCGAATTTTTAAACCAGGTATTGAATATCCAACGGGGAGATGTTTATAATTTAAAGCAATTAAACAAGCGTTTGAACGAAGATGAAGATGCAGTCTCAACACTTTATCGCGACAATGGCTATTTATTCTTTAATATAGACCCGGTAGAAATCAATATCGAAAACGATTCCATTGATTATGAAATGCGCATTTACGAAGGTAAACCTGCCACCATAAACAAAATAAATATTGTAGGAAACACGCGTTTGTACGAGCATGTGATACGTCGTGAATTACGTACAAAACCGGGGAATTTGTACAGCCAGTCAGATCTGGTACGTACATTACGGGAATTGGCACAAATGAAGCAATTTGATGAAGAAAAACTATTTTCAGGCGTAGATATACAACCTAATCCCGAAGACGGTACTGTTGATATTACGTACAATTTGGAAACCAAATCAAGCGATCAAATAGAGTTTTCAGCCGGCTATGGTCAATCGGGTGTAGTATTTTCTTTGGCACTCAAATTTACCAATTTTGCCATTCAAAATCTTTTTAAACCGGAAATGTACAAAATTTTACCACAAGGTGAAGGGCAAACATTCAGCATACGAGCACAAACCAATGGAATTTATTATCAGAATTATAGCATTTCATTTTATGAACCGTGGTTAGGAGGAAAACGACCAAACTCATTCTCACTTTCTGCTTATTACTCCATTCAAACAGGATTAAGTAAACGCTACCAAAATGCTTATAATGATAATATAAATAACTATTACTATGGTAGTAGTGATTATTCCAGCTACAGTTATTCCAACTACGATAAAAATATCTATTTACGTACATTAGGTATTGCCGCTACGTTTGGGCAACGCCTTAATTGGCCGGACGATTATTTCTCTTTTTATGGAGAATTATCATATCAGCGTTATGATTGCAAAGATTGGCCAAAAGCATATTTCGGTTTTTCAACCGGGGTGTCCAATAACCTTTCGCTAGGTCTTACACTTATCCGCAACTCTATCAGTAACCCAATTTATACACGTAGAGGTTCTTCGTTTTCTGTATCGCTCCATATCACCCCGCCCTATTCTGCTTTCGATGGTAAAGATTACGAGAACATGGCAAGTGATGATCCTCAACGTTACGAATGGATAGAATATCATAAATGGAAAATTAATGCTAAAATGTTTATTCCTGTAACAAAGGATGAAAAATTAGTATTGATGGCACGTGCCGACTATGGATTCTTGGGGTATTTCAATAAAAACAAACGTTCACCGTTCGAAAAATTCTATGTTGGTGGCGATGGTATGTCCGGATACACCACCGCCGGTACGGAAACGATAGGCTTACGCGGTTACGAAGCCGGAGCTCTTACTCCTATTTCTGACGGCGTTTACAATGGAAATCTATACAGCAAATTGACATTAGAATTACGCTATCCTATTCTATTGAAAGAGCAAACAACCATTTGGGCATTGGCATTTGTGGAAGCCGGTAATTGTTGGTCTGAATTCCAAGATTTTAACCCGTTTGATTTAAAACGTTCTGCCGGTGCAGGTGTTCGTGTCTATTTGCCAATGTTTGGCTTATTAGGCGTCGACTGGGGTTGGGGATTCGACCCAATTAATGGAAGCACCTCACGTAGTGGAAGTCACTTTAACTTTATTTTGGGACAAGAATTTTAACAATAAAAAAGTTTGGCAAGGTTTTTGCCGTAAAAACCAAAACACTTAAACAAATAATTATGAAAAAGATTATTGCGACACTCATTATTTGTCTATCAACAATAGGCATTAGTCAAGCACAAAAATTTGCATTAGTGGACATGGAATATATTATGAAAGCCATTCCGGCGTATGAAACGGCTAATGAGCAACTAACACAACTCTCAAAAAAATGGGAAAAAGAAGTAGAAGCTCAATTGACAGAAGTACAAACCATGTACAAAAATTATCAGACAGAAGTCGTGTTTCTCTCTGAAGAGATGAAAAAACAGCGTGAAGAAGAAATTATTGCCAAAGAAAAAGCTGCCAACGAATTGAAACGCAAATATTTTGGTGCGGAAGGCGATTTATTCAAAAAACGCGAAAGTTTGATGAAACCAATACAAGAAGAAATCTACAACGCCGTGCAAGCTGTCTGCAACGAAAAAGGCTATCAAATGATTTTGGACAAATCATCTAATATGAGTCTAATATTCGCTTCACCAAAATTGGACATTAGTGATGAAGTCCTTGATAAACTTGGATATTCAAAATAAAATAGTAACTTTGCAAAATCAATAAGTATTTACAATTTAAAAATAAAAAATGATGAAAAAACTTGCTTTAATTTTAGTAGCTGCCATATTTCTGCCAATGACAATGATGGCTGAAGATTTCAAATTCGGTTCAATAAATGCCGAAGAAGTTATGATGTTATTACCGGAAATGAATGATTACGAAAAAGCCATGACAAAAGAAACGGAAGATAATAAAAAATATCTTCAGGGATTGGAAGACGAAATGAAACAAGCATACGAAAAATACCAAAAAGAGAAACCATCGATGACAGAATCTATTGCCAAAATGGAAGAAGAAAAATTGGTAGAAATGCAACAACGTGCACAAACTGCTTATCAAACAATACAAACAAGTTTACAACAAAAACAAAAAGAGTTGTTGGCTCCCATGCAGAAAAAAGTCAAAGATGCCATTGATGTTGTAGGCAAAAAGAATGGATTTACATTTATCTTTCAAGTTGGTGGTGACATCCTTTACAAATCAGAGAAAGTTGTAGATGTTACACCATTGGTTAAAAAAGAATTAGGCATTCTACAATAAAAAATAACAACAATAAAAAAAGGCTGCCTTTGTGTAGCCTTTTTTTAGATAAATGCAGAAATAATTATGAAAAAGATATTTTTAACCACCATATTTTCAATATGTTTCGGCATCATTATCGCACAAACGCAAGAAATACGCATTGGTTATATCGATAAACAAGTCATAATTAATGCAATGCCACAAACCGTAGAAGCTGAAAAGAAATATCAATCTGACTTAAACTTATACAATGCCGAATATGACCGTATGACCACCGAATATCATAAAAAGGTAAAAGAATACATGGAAAACGGCAAAAATATGAAAGAAGCCATAAAAATGGCTTTACAAACGGAAATTACAGAATATGAAGAACGTTTGGCAATGTTTAAACTACGCTATACCAAAGATTTAAATGGAGAGCTTACACAGAAAATGCTCAACATAGACAACATAGTAGCCCAAGCAATTAAAAAAGTAGCTGAAAACCAAAAAATAAGTATTGTCTTTGACCAACCTACACCACTTTATGTCAATGATCAATGTATCAATCTGACAGAGTTAATCAAGAAAGAGCTTAATATCAAATAATTATGATAGATTCACCTCAACAAATTGGGCCAATAGGTGTGTTTGATTCGGGTTATGGCGGATTGACTATTTTAGACAAAATTCGACAAGAACTACCCGAATACGATTATCTTTATTTAGGTGATAATGCTCGTACACCATACGGAAACCGTTCATTTGAAGTAGTTTATAATTATACGCTTCAGTGTGTTACAAAGTTATTTGAGCAAGGTTGTCATTTGGTTATTTTGGCTTGCAATACAGCCTCTGCAAAAGCTCTGCGCACCATACAGCAGAATGACTTGCCAAAATTGGATTCTACACGACGTGTATTAGGTGTTATTCGACCAACTGCGGAAATTATTGGAGAAATTACACAAAGTCGTAATGTTGGCATTTTGGCAACAGAAGGAACTATACAATCACAATCTTACGTGTTGGAAATAGGAAAATTATTTCCGGATATTACAGTTATAGGCGAAGCCTGCCCAATGTGGGTGCCACTAATCGAAAATAACGAACATTTATCGGATGGTGCCGACTATTTTGTAAAAAAACATCTTCAGCACATTTTAAACAATAGTCCAAAAATTGATACCATTATTTTAGGTTGCACACATTATCCGCTGCTAATGCCTAAAATAGAAAAGAATATCCCTGCAAACATTCGCATTATTTCACAAGGAGAAATCGTGGCCAGAAGTTTACACCATTACCTGAACAGACATCCGGAAATAGAAAAAAAATGCAGCAAAAATGGCATTGCTCATTTTCTTACCACAGAATCATCTGAAAAATTCAAATCTTCAGCTTCTATTTTTCTGAAACAAACAATAAATGTTCAGCACTTGACAATCAACTAAATACATTTTTGCAAATTATGAATTTAAACTTAAAAAATCCTATCATTTTCTTTGATTTAGAAACTACCGGCACCAATATATCATCCGATCGTATTGTAGAAATATCGTACCTAAAACTATCACCAAACGGTATAGAAGAAAGTAAAACTATGCGCATTAATCCCGAATGTCATATTCCGGAACAGTCGTCTGCCGTTCATGGTATTTTTGATAAAGATGTGGAAAATTGCCCTACTTTCAAAACTGTGGCAAAAACTGTTGCTGCCGACTTTGAAGGATGTGATTTGGCCGGTTACAATTCAAATCGTTTTGATATTCCACTTTTGGCAGAAGAATTTTTGCGTGCAGAGGTAGATATTGATTTAATGAAGCACAAATTTATCGATGTACAAGTTATTTTTCATAAAATGGAACAACGAACATTGAGTGCGGCTTATATGTTTTATTGTGATAAAAATTTAGAAGATGCTCATACCGCTTCAGCCGATACAGCAGCTACTTACGAAGTACTTAAAGCACAATTAGAGCGCTATCCAAATTTAGAAAATGATGTGGATTTTCTTTCTAAATACACATCATTCAACAACAATGCCGACTTTGCAGGGCGCATTATCTACAACGACAAACACGAAGAAATTTTTAATTTCGGAAAATACAAAGGTCAAAAAGTCGAAGATGTGCTTAAAAAAGATACCGGTTATTATGGTTGGATGATGCAGGGTGATTTCCCTCTTTACACAAAAAAGGTACTGACCAACATCAAAATACGAAGTTGTGCAAAACACAACGTATAAAAATCTGTACCCCCGCTGAGAATCGAACTCAAATTTAAAGTTTAGGAAACTTCCGTTCTATCCATTGAACTACAGGGGCAAAAAACCATGCAAAAATACGTCATTTCCTGTATTTTTCCAAAAAAGATGCCAAGTATGTTGTGTCAATCAAATAATTCGGAAACAATCTTGAGCGATTTAAGGTCGCCAAAATCAGGAAGATGTAAGCGATAATAACACAAAATATGGTTTAACACTTCCATTCGTTGGGTACGAGAAAATTTAAATAAATACATATTGTCATATTCCATCCTCATCAAATGTGCAAAAACTTCAGTTTCTTCGGGGGTTAAATAATTAGCGTCCGGCTGTGTATCACAAAAAATACTATTACTCAAATCAAAAAAAGCATCTTGATGAAAATGACTCAAATTTGGGAAAAAACCAAGATAGTAGGTTAACTTTATCAAAAAAACCAAATGAAAATTTGCGGTTCCTTCTTCTAATTCATCAAATATGATAACAGACTGCTTGATAAATTGGAATAATTCTTTATCGGAATGCGGTTCTCGCAAAACAAGCGACAATAATTCACTTAAAAAAATGGCAACAAGACTCTTGTTAGGATTATAGGGAATAGACGAAAACGGAGTGATACATTTTGTTTCTTTCAAAAAATGCAAACGTTTACTTGGTTGATTATCAGCCACAAGCTCAACAATCGAAAACGGTTGCATCAATACTGAACGCATTGCAGAACGACGAGAATTACCTTTGGTCAGGAACGATATTTTTCCCAATTCTGCGGTATAAAAATGCACAATATACTCCTTGTCGCCATACTGTACATGTCGTAAAACTATACCCTCCGTTTTTACCTGCATATTTTTTTATAAAACAGAAAATCGGGAACAAATTTTGTTCCCGATTTAAAAATATTATTTTTTAAAATAACGATTGAATAATCCTTCAAATCCACGGCCATGACGTGCTTCATCTTTTGCCATTTCATGTACCGTATCGTGAATAGCATCCCAATTCATCTCTTTTGCACGTTTAGCAATGCGCATTTTATCGGCACATGCACCACTTTCGGCATTCATGCGTTTTTCAAGATTTGTTTTGGTATCCCAAACTACCTCACCCAATAATTCGGCAAACTTAGCACAATGCTCTGCTTCCTCAAACGCATAACGTTTAAACGCTTCTGCTACCTCCGGATAACCTTCACGGTCGGCTTGACGACTCATGGCCAGGTACATGCCTACTTCAGTAGCCTCACCCATAAAATGAGCATTCAAATCTTTACGCATTTCTTCATCGGACCCTTTGGCAACACCAATCACATGTTCCGTTACAAAATTAAGCTTTTCATCTACTAATTCTTTAAATTTTTCTTTAGGTTGACCACATTGAGGGCAACGTTCGGGCGGCGTATCTCCTTCATGAACATATCCGCAAACACTACAAATAAATTTTTTCATATTAATGTTTGATTTTAAATTGTTATTTACTTTCTTCGTCTGTAATTTCTACAAATTTTGAAGCCGGTTGTTTACAGCGTGGGCAAAACGCAGGTGGTTCATTTCCTTCGTGGACATAACCACAAACAGTGCATTTGAATTTTTTCATAAAAATAAATTTAGTGTGTTATTTATGATTGGAACTTTCTGTTTCTATTTTTGCACAAGCAGGGCAATAACCTTTATAACAAATATGACATTCCGATACCTTAAATCCATCGGCTTCTATAGTATCAAAAGGCAAATTTGGCAAATTAAATAAATCAAAAATATCCCCACATTGCAAACATTTAAAATGACCATGTATTTCACAGTTTGCATCATAATGTGTCCCTTTTTCATCTATATCCAAAGTTGCAACAGCACCATGTTCATAAAATAAATTTAAGGCATTATAAACTGTAGTTTTAGATAATGTACGAATTTGAGGGGAAAGAGCAGCATAAATAACATCTACTGTAGGATGATTTTGATGATTCATTAAATAACCCATCACAGCCATACGTTGTATAGATGGTCTTATACCATGTTGCAACAAATAATTCACTATTTTTATACTGTTTTCCAATTTGTAATTATTACAATTTTATTTTCATTGCAAAAATATGATATTATTTTTTACTGACAAAATATTTAACCTTTTTTATGGTTTTTATTTTTCAAACAATGGCGAGAGTACCTCATTAGCCTTTACTAAATACGTGTTGAAATGCAATGATTGAGCTACTTTTATATTTCTTTCACTATCGTCTAAAAACAAACATTCTTGTGCCAGAAGTTTTTCATTATCCAATAATGCTTGGAAAATAGCAGCATCAGGTTTAGACAGATTCATTTTATAGGAAAGGTAACAATGATCAAAAAAATCAGCAATTGTATGACCATTATAAGAAAACACAGTTTGCTCACACCAAGGAAAATGAATCTCATTGGTATTGCTTAAGAGCAGAACTCTGTATGTTTGACGCAGACGCAGCAATAATTCCAATTTCTCGACCGGAACATCAAGCAGAAAAGAGATGAAAGCATCATCTATTTGCATATCGGAAATATTTTTACCGGAAATCAGCCGAATATTGTTATAAAATACCTCCTTGGAAATATCTCCATTTTCCAGCTCCATAAAAATGCCTGATTGCCGATAATTATCCAATAATTCATCCGCATTGGTTACTCCGTATTCGATAAATTTTCGAACACAGCGTTCTCTATCTAAATTGATTAGAACGCCACCAAAGTCAAATATAATGGTAGATATGCCTTTTAAATTTAACATTAAAGATATTAGGTGTTGTATAAATTAAAAAAAATAATTACCTTTGCAGCCACTTGCAAAAGTAATGAAAAAATTATCGGCATGCAAGGGGCCCATAGCTCAGTTGGTTAGTAGCACCTGACTCATAATCAGGGGGTCATAGGTTCAAGCCCTATTGGGCCCACAAAAAAGCATCTGATTTTCAGATGCTTTTTCTATTTGTCTTTCTTAAAAAGTACACGAAAAGCCTCTTCTATTTTTTTGACTCTTAAAATTTCTATGGTGTACTTATGATTAAGTTGCTTGAAATTAAAATCAGGTATCAAAATTTTTGTAAATCCTAATTTTTCAGCTTCTGCTATGCGCTGTTCGATACGACTCACAGGGCGAATTTCACCAGATAAACCAACTTCACCTGTAAGACAAACACCTTGTGATACAGCAATATCGAAACTGGAAGATAAAACGGAAACCAACACCGGCAAATCAATAGCAGTATCATTTACCCGTAAGCCACCTGCAATATTAAGAAACACATCTTTTTGTGCCAATTTAAAACCGGCACGTTTTTCCAAAACTGCCAATAACATATTTAATCTTCTGGAATCAAAACCTGTAGCAGAGCGTTGCGGCGTACCATAAGCTGCTGTACTGACCAAAGCTTGTACTTCTATAAGAAAAGGACGAACTCCTTCTATGGTGGCTGCAACAGAAACACCACTTAAGCCTTGATGATTTTGCGACAATAATAATTCAGAAGGATTGGAAACTTCGCGCAATCCATCTTGTTCCATCTCAAAAATGGCAAGTTCGTCAGTACTGCCAAAACGATTTTTATGCGCACGTAACATACGATAAAAATAATGGCGATCGCCTTCAAACTGTAATACTGTGTCCACAATATGTTCTAAAACTTTCGGACCGGCAATGCTGCCTTCTTTGTTGATGTGCCCGATCAGAATTATTGGAATGCCACTTTCTTTGGCAAAGCGTAACAGTGCAGCCGAACATTCGCGTACCTGCGTAATACTTCCGGGAGACGACTCGGCCATTTCAGTAGAAATAGTCTGTATGGAATCAACAATAATTAAATCGGGATTGGTGTTTTTAATATGTACAAATATTTGTTCAAGTGAGGTTTCGCTCACAATGTAACATTCGGAACGCATTTCACCAATACGTTCGGAACGCATTTTCAATTGCTGAGCACTTTCTTCTCCGGAGATATAAAGAATACGTTTACCAGCCATATTTAAAGCGATTTGTAACACTAAGGTTGATTTTCCGATTCCGGGTTCTCCTCCTATCAGGACAAGTGAACCTAACACTAAACCGCCACCAAGGACACGATTAAATTCCGGAGAGCAGGTATCAATGCGTTTTTCACCCAAAGCTTCAACTAAATTAATAAGTTGAGGTTTTTGTTTGTTGGTTTCTAAAAAATTGGTAACTATTTTCGAAGATTTTTCCTGACGAATTATTTCTTCCGTATAAGTGTTCCATTCTCCACAAGCAGGACATTTTCCAATCCATTTAGGTGATTCTGCACCACAATTTTGACAGATGTAAACCGATTTTATTTTTGCCATAATTTGGGGAACTAAATTTACTGTTGCAAAGATAATGATTTATTGTACAAAAAAAACAAATACCGTATAACTTCAAAAAAATGAAAGTTTCAAAAAGAGAGCCACAGACAATCTTCCATTCTCTGCGGCTCTCAACTATTAATCAACTCCTAAAATTTTATAACTTTGCATTGTGCATATCGCCCGTTTCGGCAAATGCTTTATGCATCTCAAAGCAAGTATAAATATTCATTGGAGTATGTGCTTTGGGAGCCGATTCCAAATAACGGCGAAGCATATCTCTGTAATCGGGAGCCACACAATTATCAATAATAATATGGGCACGTTCAATTGGAGATTTGCCACGTAAATCAGCTACACCGTGTTCGGTTACTAATACTTTTACAGAATGTTCCGATTGATCTAAATGCGATACTTGTGGTACAATCGAACTGATTTTCCCATCTTTGGCTGTAGATGGTGTTGTAAAAATAGAGATATAAGCATTGCGCGTAAAGTCGCACGAGCCACCTATTCCATTCATCATCTTACTTCCCAACACATGAGTAGAATTAACATTGCCGAAAATATCAGCCTCAAGTGCCGTATTAATAGTAATCAAGCCCAAACGACGTGCAACCTCAGGATTGTTGGATATTTCCTGTGGGCGCAAAACAATGTGTTTTTTGAAGAAATCAAGGTCGGCAAACACTTCGTCTAAAACAGGTTGAGAAACCGTAAGTGAACAACCACTTGCAAATTTTACACGACCTTCTTTCATTAATCCTATAACTGCATCCTGAATAACTTCAGTGTACATCTCAAATGGAGGAATATGCGGATTTTCGCCTAATGATCCAAGTACGGCATTAGCAATATTTCCTACTCCGGACTGTATGGGTAAAAATTCTTTGGGAATACGTCCTGCATGAATTTCATCTTCCAAAAATTTGGCAACATTTGCACCAATTTTTGCCGTAACATCATCTACCGGAGCAAATTTACCGCTACCATTTGGTATATCGGTATGCACAACACACAAAATTTTTTTCGGATCTACCTTTATACAATCAGAACCACAACGATCACTGACATGATAGACAGGAATTGCTTCCCGACAAGGAGGATCACACGGTTCATAAATATCATGAATACCACGCAATTCTTTAGGAGCAGAAGCATTTAATTCTACAATGATTTTATCTGCCAATCGACAAATAGTGGGTACAACACCAACGCCTGATGTTGGGACAATTTCACCATCATCAGTCAAATCACACGCCTCTACAATGGCAAATTTGGGTTTTGGAAGAAAGCCATATCGCAATTCTTGAGCTTCATGCGACAAGTGCATATCAAAATAATGCGCTTCCTGAGCATTAAGTCGTGTGCGCATATCTTTATTCGACTGGTATGGTGTCCGAAAAAGTACAGCATTGGCACGTGCCAAAGCACCATCAAGAGCATCACTTGTAGAAGCTCCTGTGTACATTCCTATTTTAAACTCTTTGCCTTCCGCATGCAATTGTTCTGCACGTTTTGCAATAGCTGTTGGCACAGCTTTTGGCGCGCCTGCCGGTGTAAAGCCACTAAACCCTATAATGTCGCCATTATTTATAAATGTAGCGGCTTCTTCTGCTGTCATTACTTTGTAACTCATAATCTTTATTAAGTATTTAATTTTATGCTAAAAAATCATTTTACCAATTCTACCGTATCACTGGCAATCATAAATTCTTCATCGGTAGGAATAACCACTATACGAATTTTTGATTTAGGGGTAGAAAGTTCTACTTCTTCACCACGCGATTCAGCATTCAATTTTTCATCAATTTCCGCACCCATATAATTAAGATTATCGCAAATATACTGGCGCGTACCAGATTGATTTTCACCAACTCCACCGGTAAACACCAATACATCAACCCCATTTAAAACTGCTGCGTATGCTCCAACATATTTTAAAATACGATAATTGTACATATCCAATGCCAATTTAGCCCGTTGATTGCCTTCCGAAATTGCTTTTTCAATATCGCGCATATCGCTCGACAAACCAGATACGCCTGCTACACCACTTTTTTTGTTCACAATGGTAGAAATATCCTGAGCTGTTAAATGTTCTTTTTCCATCAAAAACGTAATGACACCAAGATCTACATTTCCGGAACGAGTTCCCATCATCAACCCTTCGAGTGGTGTAAGTCCCATTGATGTATCAACACATTTTCCGTTGTTGATGGCAGCAAGTGAGCCTCCATTGCCAATATGTGCCGTAATAATTTTTGTTTTAGTGTAATCCAATCCCAAAAAGTCGCAAGCACGTTTTGACACATAGCGATGACTTGTTCCATGGAATCCATAACGACGAATACCATATTTTGTATAGTATTCGTATGGCAACGCATACATATAAGCATACGGAGGTAAAGTTTGGTGAAAAGCTGTATCAAATACTGCCACTTGAGGAACGTTCGGCAATATTTTAGAAACAGCTTCAATGCCTTGCAAATTAGCCGGATTATGTAATGGTGCCAAATCGCTGCATTGCTGAATTTGAGCAATGACTTCGGGAGTAATTATCACCGACTTGTTGAATTTTTCGCCACCATGCACTACACGATGTCCAACAGCATCAATTGCATTTAAAGAGCTAATACAACCGTATTGTTTGCCTGTCAAAATTTCAAATATAAATTGAATGCCAACGGTGTGTTCAGGAATAGATTTTTCAAGTATAACTTTGTCGCCATTAGGCAATGTTAATTTCAAAAACGAATCTGGCAAACCGATTTTTTCAATACCGCCTTGTGCAAGTATCGCTTTCGATGCCATATCGAGCAATTTATATTTAATGGAAGAACTTCCACAGTTCAGGACAAGAATTTTCATTATTAAAGTAGGTTTAAAAAGTTTGATAACATAATTTTTTATAAGGCAAACATTCACTATTTACTTTATAAACTTTTTGCTGAATTAAATTATTTTTTCGCTGCAATAGCCTGATTGGCTGTAACAATAATCATCTTTACAATATCACTTACGGAACACCCTCGCGACAAGTCGTTAATAGGCGCTGCGATTCCTTGCAGAACAGGTCCGATAGCCTCAGCTCCGCCCAAACGCTGAACCAGTTTATAACCAATATTTCCGGCTTCCAATGTTGGGAAAATAAGTGTATTGGCATGTCCTGCCACTTTACTTCCCGGAGCTTTCAACTCTCCAACAGTCGGCACTAAAGCTGCATCAGCCTGCAGTTCACCATCCAAACACAAATCCGGAGCCATCTCTTTTGCCAAACGAGTGGCTTCTACCACTTTATCCACCATTTCATGCTTGGCACTGCCTTTTGTCGAAAAGCTCAACATGGCCACACGTGGCTCAATATTGGCTAAAGTACGCATGGTTTTTGCCGTAGATACAGCAATTTGTGCAAGTTCGGGAGCCGTAGGATTTGGTAATACGGCAATATCGCCAACCATTAAGAAACCATCTTCTCCAAACTCTTTATATTTCGTAAACAACATAAACACACCCGAAACGACACTTACGCCCTTTTCTGTTTTTACAATTTGTAAAGCAGGACGCAGTACATCACCTGTAGCACTGCGTGCTCCGGCAACCTCTCCTTCTGCATCGCCACTTTTTATCATCAGACATGCCAGATAAAGCGGATTTTTTGCCAAACGGACAGCATCTTCCATTGTTATTCCTTTGTTTTTGCGCAATTCGTACAACAAACCTGCATATTTATCAAGGTCAGGGTTATTCTCCGGATCAACAATAGTTGCCTTACCAATATTTTTCAATCCTTTTTCCTGTGCCATACGTTCTATTTCCGCTTTATTGCCCAGCAACGTAAGGTGAGCAATTCCTTTTGCCAACACAATATCGGCAGCTTCCAATGTACGAGGTTCTGTTCCCTCTGCCAAAACAAGGCGTCGCAAATCTTTCTTTGCACGCTCTTCCATTTGTTTAAATAAGTTCATATCGTTAGTTATCAATTAGTTGTAAATTCAGCAAAACTTCTTGCAAAATTACTACTTTTTATAAACAATACGGCACAAATTAACAAAAAAATCCGCCTAAAAAGCGACAGCAATAAAAATCATCTTGCCAAATTGTCGTTTTATTGAAAATTAGCTACCTTTGTAGTCTAATTTATAGAAGCCTGTTGTGTTTTAACAATTGGCAAACCCCACAAACTATGAAAGAACAAATAGAACATTTAAACAAAGTTATCACTACCTTATCGGCAAAAACGAATGAAGAGGTAGAAGCCCTGCGTATTCAATATTTAAGTAAAAAAGGCGAAATCAGCGAACTATTTAATGAATTTCGAAACGTACCAAACGATCAGAAACGTGAAGTAGGACAATTACTTAATAAACTTCGCGACAGTGCACAAAACAAAATCAATGACTTAAAAGCCGCTTTAACCGACAATAACAACAATACGGAGAAAATAGATTTGACACGGACTCCGGATACCTTTCCGTTAGGAACACGCCATCCACTTTCATTGGTTCAAAATGAAATCTTTGACATTTTTGGAAGATTGGGATTTGTAGCTGCCGAAGGTCCTGAAATTGAAGACGATTGGCATGTTTTCGGAGCACTCAATTTTCCTCCCGAACATCCTGCCCGTGATATGCAGGATACTTTTTTTATCGAACGCAATCCAGATATTTTACTCCGAACACATACTTCTTCAGTACAGACACGGGTAATGACAACACAAAAACCACCTATTCGGATTTTATGTCCGGGAAGAGTGTACCGTAACGAAGCCATTTCAGCACGTGCGCACTGTTTTTTTCATCAGGTAGAAGGCTTATATATTGATAAAAACGTATCATTTGCCGACTTAAAACAAGCATTACTCTATTTTGCCAAAGAAATGTTTGGCGAACAAACAGAAATACGTTTACGTCCTTCATATTTCCCATTTACGGAACCAAGTGCCGAAATGGATATTTCATGCAACTTGTGTGGCGGCAAAGGCTGCTCATTCTGTAAAAACACCGGATGGGTAGAAATTCTTGGCTGTGGAATGGTGGATCCCAATGTTTTGGAAAATTGCGGCATTGATTCCAAAATCTATTCCGGCTACGCCTTCGGCATGGGTATTGAGCGCATTACCAACCTCAAGTATCAGGTAAAAGATTTACGTATGTTCTCTGAAAATGATACACGTTTTCTGAACCAATTTCAATAATTCTGATAATGAAACAATACCTCGATTTACTTCAACGTGTGCTTAATGAAGGTGTAGAAAAAAGTGACCGCACAGGCACCGGAACAGTCAGCATATTTGGACATCAAATGCGTTTCAATATGGAAGATGGTTTCCCATTGCTGACAACTAAAAAATTACATCTGAAATCAATTATTTATGAGCTATTGTGGTTTCTCAGTGGCGACACTAACGTAAAATATTTACAAAACAACGGCGTGCGCATCTGGAACGAATGGGCTGATGCCAATGGCGATTTAGGACATATCTATGGCTATCAATGGCGCTCGTGGTCTGACTATGACGGTGGTCATATCGACCAAATTTCTGAAGTAATAGAAACCATAAAGCACAACCCCGATTCGCGCCGTATGATTGTAAGTGCATGGAATGTGGCCGACCTCAACAAAATGAAATTGCCTCCATGTCACGCTTTTTTTCAGTTTTATGTAGCCAACGGAAAATTAAGTCTACAACTTTACCAGCGCAGTGCCGATATTTTTCTGGGGGTGCCATTCAATATAGCTTCATATGCTCTATTGTTAATGATGATGGCACACGTAACAGGGTTAAAAGCCGGTGATTTTGTACATACGCTGGGAGATGCACATATCTATAGCAACCATTTGGAGCAAGTTCAATTACAACTAACACGCGAACCGCGTCCATTACCACAAATGAACATAAATCCTGACGTAAAATCTATTTTTGATTTTAAATTTGAAGATTTTGAACTGGTTAATTATAATCCGCATCCACATATTGCCGGAACAGTAGCAGTATAAAGAAAGCCGCTTTTCAGCGGCTTTCTTATTAAATTACGTAATCATTCTTTCGTACGTTCTAAAAACCATTGCCGTACAATATCCATTTGTTGGTTTTTATCTAAATCCGAATTATCCAATAAAAGAGCATCATTCGCCTTTTTCAATGGACTCTCCTTCCGATGTTGATCACGATCGTCACGTTCTTTTACATTGGCAAGCACAGCCGACATTGTTTCCTGTATACCCTTGTCTTGAAGTTCTTTATAACGTCTTTCTGCCCGAATTTCAGGTTTTGCTGTGACAAAAATTTTTAATTCCGCATCCGGGAAAACCACCGTACCAATATCCCGTCCATCCATAACAATACCCTTCTCTTTCCCCATAAGTTGTTGCTGACGTACCAACTCTCTGCGGACAAATCCAAGTGTACTCACAATGCTTGCTCCATTTGCAACGTTTAATGTCCGAATTTCTCTTTCTACATTTTGGTTGTTAAGATACGTTTCTTGTCTTCCGTTGTTAGTTTTAAAAGAGATGTGAATTGTCTGAATATTCTGTTTCAAAGCTTCTTCATTCACTGTTCCATTGTCTGTAAGCCATCCTTTTTGGATACAAAACAGTGAAACTGCACGATACATGGCACCGGTATCAACGTATATATAACCAAACTCTTTTGCCAATTGTTTAGCAATTGTACTCTTCCCGCACGACGAAAATCCGTCAATAGCCACTACTATCTTTTTCATAATTAGTGAATTTATTTAACTCCAAACTCGGACAAGCCGGTACTTAAAGTAAAATGATACGAAAGATTTCCTACCTGATAAGGTGTAAGTGAAAATCCGACATGAAATTTATAGATTTTTATACCGGCGCCAAATGAAAATCCCGCAGCTGTTTTAAAATCAGGAACATTCATTTCCATACGACGTCGATGATTGTAGCTTGCCACAATATAAAAATTCTTGGTGGGGAGAATTTCAATAGTAAAAATTGTATGACGAAACATCATATCTATAATATCTGCGGCCTTACTGTTTGTCGATACCACTTCTTCACCGGCTTCCTCCTTACGAAAACCCAAATCCCATTGCTGAATATTGTGTATCGTCATAGAAAAGCGCAACGGTGCATGCCATAACTTTTGCGATATACCCAACTGTATATCCAAAGGTAACGATTCTCTGTGCTGTTGACCATCAATAGAATAATAACCTGTAAACTGAAAACCAAGATTGCGAATAGCCAATCCTGCGGAAAACATAATACTGTCATTCGTATAATTTGCACCTAAATCCAATGCAACACCAAAACTTGTATAACGTTCATAAACCGAATAAATAGGTTTTAAAGTAGCTCCAACAGTAAATCCTTTCGGCAATTGACGCGCATACATAATATTAATGGCAAAATCTTTGGCAGTAAATTCTCCCAATACCTGATCGGTAACATCTGTTTCAAGAAATGTTCCATAATCAATATAATGAATACCAAAAGCCATGTAGTTCTTCTTCCCAAAATTGCGTCCATAAATTGCAGAACCAAAATTGATACCAGCTAAATAACTTGCATAATTCAAACTCAACATATTATGTGTTTTAGCGGTCAATAAGGCCGGATTTTGGAAAGAAAAGTTAATATCACTATCGCGCAATGACACATTAGATAAGCCAAATGCCGCTATACGGGCAGAAGTTGGTAAATTCAGAAACTGATAAGTATCTTTACCCGCCTGACCGAATAATGAAACTGTTGTAACTACAAAAATCAATATGAAACAATAGCGACGTATCATCAATGATTATCTTTAGGATTCATAACAATTAAAGGAATCAGCATTTCTTCCATTGAGATTCCGCCATGTTGAAACGTATTTTTATAATAGTTTACATAATAATTGTAGTTGTTCGGATAAGCAAAGAAATCATTACCTGTTGCAAAAATATAAGTCGAACTCACATTAGGACTTGGCAATCCAAATTTTTCAGGGTGCTGCATCTCAAAAACTTCTTTTGGATTATAGCTCAATGATTTGCCAACTTTATAACGTAAATTAACATTCGTATTTTTATCGCCAATGATTTTTATTGCTTTATCAACCTGTATTGTTCCGTGATCGGTAGTAATAACTACCTTAAATTGACGTTTTGCCAATTCTTTAAACAGAGTAAATGCAGAAGAATGACGAAACCACGATTTGGTAAGTGAACGATATGCAGATTCACTATTCGCCAATTCACGTATCATTTTAGATTCTGTACGCGCATGCGACAACATATCTACAAAATTGAGGACACAAACATTTAACTGCTTATTCTCCAAAGTGCTTAACTGACTAATTAATTTTTCACCAACCTGCGTATTGTTAATTTTATGATACGAAAAATCAATCTTTTTGCGATATCGCTCTATTTGAGTTTGAATCAGTTGCTCCTCATTAAGATTTTTGCTCTCCTCTTCATCTTCACCAATCCATAAATCGGGAAACATCTCTTCTATTTGAAGTGGCATTAAACCGGAAAATATAGTATTGCGAGCATATTGTGTTGCCGTTGGTAAAATGCTGTAATACAATTCGTCATCTTCAATCGTAAAATAATCATTCAGCAATTCCTTAATCAACCACCATTGGTCAAGGCGAAAATTATCAATAACCACAAAAAAGACTTTTTCTCCGGCATCAATCAACGGAAATATTTTTTTCTTAAAAATATCGGGACTCATCATTGGTCGCGACTCCGGATGCTCAAACCAAACAGGATAATTTTTTTTGATATATTTGGTAAAAACCCCATTAGCTTCCGTTTTCTGCATAAAGAGCAAATCTTGCATCTGATTTTCCGCCTCATCAAGAGTTAACTCCCAATATACCAATTTTCTATATAAATCAGACCATTCTTGATGTGATAATGATTCACTTATTTGTAAGCCTATTTTTGTAAATTCTGCCTGATAATTGACAGTGGTCTGTTCGGTAATGATTTCTTTTTGATGAATATGTTTTTTCAAGGTCATCAAAATCTGATTCGGATTGACCGGTTTAATCAAATAATCGGTTATTTTATTACCAATAGCCATATCCATAATGTTTTCCTCTTCACTTTTCGTTATCATCACCACGGAAATATTTTGACGTTTCTGCTTGATTTTATTCAATGTTTCCAAACCACTCAAACCCGGCATATTCTCATCAAGAAAAACAATGTCAAAATCATTTTCGGCACACATATCTATGGCATCCTGCCCATTGTTGGCAGTAGCAACTTCGTAACCTTTCTCCTCCAAAAAAATAATATAAGGGCGTAACAAATCTATCTCGTCATCAACCCACAATATGGAATCTGCTTTTTTACTCATAATCTTAGAAATTTTTATTGAAGAAATCCATGTACTGTTCTAAAGTGAAATAAGTACCGATTAACGATAAATTATCAGATGAAATGCGTATGCGCTGACAATTATCCGCCGAAATTCTTTCGGTCAACGAAGACTCTTCGGAAAGTAATTTTTCGTACCAAATAACTTCTTCGTAACTTTCAAAATTGGAAATTACAAGACACGTTTGTCCTTCTATTTTGCGTATGGCAAGGTCAAAATCTTTAATTAGAAATTTTGAAAAATTAAATGCAGCCAAATCAAACAAAAGTTTGTTATACGATTCTTGGTCGGTAATTTTTGATATTAAAACAAGATTAAATGCCGTATTCTTCTCATTTGTCAATTCATGAACCTTACCGTCATTTTCTATCTCGGCTGCCATTATTTCTTCCCGTCTTTCCATTAACGAACCATGCGATCCGCCTTGCTGCGCCTCTTTACCTTGATTCATTAAAGCTAAAATATCTTTTGACATAGGAGCAACATCACTATCAGGATATTTTTGGACCAACTCCGTCAAAGCATTAAAGAATTTTTCTTCCGATTGTGTTTTTCCTATACTGAGCGCATTCAGAAATGTGAATTTTGGCAATAATGATGACAACGGAAACTCTTTCACCATATACTGATAATTGGTAAAGACTGTTGCAAAGTTATTGTTAGAATAAGCCACGTAAGTTTTTGCATACAAATCATCTTGCATTTTATACATTCGTTCCATACGTTCGGCATAGTCCGGTTGCGACAGAATAATAGCGTATTTACTTTCCGGAAATTCTTTAATTATGGCTGTACGAGATGCTTCAGAACCTTTGGGCTCTTCTTTTTTCTGATAAATTTGATACAGATTGTAATAACTGTCAACTTTTCGCTCATCTGTAGGGAAACGACGTTGAAACGTTAAAAACATATTGATGGCTGCATCAAAATCCTCCAACTTATTTTTATAAATTTCGCCTAATGCAAATAACGAATTTGCAATCAATTCATCTGATTTCTTAAATTGTTCCGGCGTTTTTGGAATTTGTGCCAGATAGAATTTTGGATTTTTATTATCGTCTAATACACTATCATTACGGTTTTGTTTAACCGAATCCGGCAGCTCTTCCATATTAACTTCTTCGGCATTAGACATAATTTGTGCCGATTTATTCATTCGTCTCCAGTTGTCTTCAAGTTTGCGACGTCCCCACCGACGTTGAAATTCCGCCCGACCTTTATTTATCAGCGATGAGTTATAAAAATACCAATCGGTAGAACCTACGCCAATAAGGTCATTGGCAAGAGATGTGCCTCCAAATTTATCAAAATTGGCATCACCTTGTGATTGAGCAGCTTCTTCTTCCGCTTTGGCTTTTGCCTCTTCTTCATCTTTGATAACTTGTTTAATAATTTTATCGACCACAGCACGCTGTTCTTTCTCAGACAATTTAGATAAAGCCTGTAAACTGTCCTGCAACTCTACCTGCGTATAATTCGTGGCAATGTCGCCTAAAACTGTTGCCAATTTGGATACACGCGGATATTCTTCATTCTCATTACTCATTAATTGTACTGCTTCCTCAAAATACGGATGTGCTTCTACATATTTTTTGTTTTTGTAATACAAATCACCAAGAGTTACCAAAGTTAAAGCTTTCTCTACACCATTTCTGGTACTTTTTTCTATGGATAATTTATAGTTTTCTATCGCTTTCTGTTCATCGCCTGTTTTGATGTAAATATTGGCAATAGCAAAATAAATTTGGTCTAAATACTCAGCATTATTATCATTTTTAGCCATCTTTGTCAACTGCTTGATGGCTTTATCAGCATGCGAAGTTTCTATTTGGAGAGCGTTAAGACGTGCATTAAACTCAAATAAATAAGCAGGATTTGACTTATTTACCAAATTAAAACGTTCGAGAGCTTGTTGTGGAGCCTTTTCCTGCAAATAGAGTTGTCCCAATACATAATTGAAACGCATTTTTTGATATTTGTCTTTTTCCTTATCGGCAGCCACTTCCAAAAAAGAAACGGCTTCTTTTTCACGATGTTCTTTCAACAACAAATCGGCTTTTGTGGCAGCAAATAATGGCGTTAAACGTTGTGTTACATTATTTTCGTTAATTTTCCCCAACGCTTCCTCTGCTTCAAAATGCCAACCCATTTCGGCATAACCGCGTGCAATCCATATCCTACATTCGGTAACAACTTCCGGATCAGAAGAAAAATGACGGAGAATATAGGTGAATGTGCTGACCGATTCCATAAAACTTGCTTTATGAAACTCTGCTTGTCCCAGCAATACCCATGCTTTTTTAATCATCGGATTAAACTCCTCCTGTTTCAAAAAACTTTGGTACTTAGGGTCTTTCAATTTCTTGGCATTTTTCTTGGGCTTGGCTTTTATGGAATGTTGTTTGATGGATTTTCGACACTTTTCAATAGTCACATCCATATTTGCAGCAATTGCCTGACCATTTTCATGTACACTTATAGGAAATAATGGTAATATTTGAGAAAAGTCGTCTTTTTGCGACTTATTCATACTCTGAATACCATCATTAAAACTGTTGGTGGCATTAAAATGGATATTGTAACGTGTAGTGGTGGTATGATACGACCGTGTTGCCCACGTATTTTTTTTTGTGGAACATCCGATGCAGCAAAGAGCTACTAAAAAATAGAGCATGTAGCGTTTTTGTATCATAGATGAAAATCCTTTAGATATAATAAAACTCTCAAATACCGATTTTATTGCATGATTAACTGATTTTAAGAGGTTAACGTTTTTATTGCTGTTCCTCTAAATCTTCAGTTTCGGTTGGAAGAAAATCCTCTGCTTTTTGTATTGTGATGTTACGATGAGTAATAATTGGATTTTGGTTGCTTTCTTCGTTTAAAACTTCCCAAATTTTATCTTTGAGTTCCGAGATACCAAGTCCGGAAACCGACGAAATAAAAATAGTTGAAACATCTTTCGGCAATTCCTGTTTCATTTCCGACATTAACTCTTCATCAGCCATATCACATTTGGTAATGGCTAAAATACGCTGTTTGGCAACCAATTCGGGATTGAATTTTTTCAATTCGTTCAGCAAAATATCATACTCAGATTTAATATCCTTGCTATCGGCAGGAATCATAAATAAAAGTATGGCATTGCGTTCGATGTGTCTTAAAAAACGCAGTCCAAGACCTTTACCCTCTGCGGCTCCTTCTATAATTCCCGGAATATCGGCCATACAAAATGATTTCCCCTCTCGATAAGCAACAATTCCTAAATTTGGAACCAAAGTAGTAAAAGGATAATTAGCTATTTCCGGCTTCGCAGCAGAAATGACCGACAAAAGTGTTGATTTACCGGCATTGGGGAATCCTACCAAACCAACATCTGCCAATACTTTCAGTTCAAGAATAATCGTCTTTTCCTGAAAAGGTTCACCCGGCTGCGCATAACGCGGTGTTTGGTTGGTAGCCGACTTAAAATGCCAATTACCTTGACCGCCACGACCACCCTTCAATAACATTACTTCTTGTCTGTCTTCGGTTACTTCGCAAACAAATTCGCCTGTCGTGCCATCAAATGCAACTGTACCACAAGGAACATCTATTATTTTGTCTTCGCCATCTTTGCCTGTACTTCGACTTTCACCACCCGAACCGCCATGACCGGCAAAAATATGTCGTTGATATTTCAAATGAATCAACGTCCAATAATTTTTATTGCCACGCAAAATAATATGTCCACCTCGACCACCATCTCCACCATCAGGTCCACCTTTCGGAATATATTTGGCACGCATAAGATGTGCCGACCCCGGTCCTCCTTTGCCTGACCGACAAAGAATTTTGACGTAATCGATAAAATTGGATTCCGGCATCTTAAATTAATTTAAAGGAATCAATAAGTTTCTCTATTTGCAAAAAACAATCTTCTACCGTAGTATTGTTACTGATAGCATTAAAACGCTTTGTACTTTTATAAAAATCAACGACCGGAGCAGTAACATGATGATAAATAGTTAAACGTTTTTGTATGGTTTCAAGATTATCATCGCTTCTCCCTGAAGTTTTTCCTCGAGCAATCAAACGATCAATCAGCATTGATTCTTTGACTTGCAAATCAAGCATAAGTGAAAGTTTCTTGCCATTTTGCGCCAACATTTCATCTAACGCTTGTGCTTGTGTTACAGTACGGGGAAAACCGTCGAAGATGAATCCATTACAAAACCCTTTATGTTCTATAATTTTCTGATTTAATAATTTAATTATCAAATCGTCTGGTACTAAATCGCCTTTGGAAATAAGTGTATTGGCAAATTTACCGATAGTTGTTCCTTTGGCTATTTCATCTCTCAATATATCGCCGGTAGAAAGGTGTACCAATCCATACTTTTGTGCAATCAATACGCTTTGAGTTCCCTTACCGGAACCCGGAGCACCAAAAATAACAATGTTTAGCATATTTTATTTTTGAACTAATGTATAAATATTTCGTAAATTACGCCCATATCCGTTATAGTCAAGCCCGTAGCCAACAATAAATTCGTTAGGAATTCTAATGGCAACATAATCTAAAGGTACTTTAAATCGCAAGGCATCCGGTTTTAAGAGCAATGTCGATACATATATTTCTTCTGCGCCTTTGGCACGTAACTGTTCAATAATTTTTTTCATTGTCAATCCGGAATCAACAATATCTTCCACAATAACAATCGGACGATTTTTTACATCGCATTCCAACCCTAATAATTCTTTTACAATCCCTGTGCTTTGGGTATCAGTATACGAAGCCACCTTAATAAAGGTAATTTCCGACGTAATTGTAACGCGTTTCATCAGGTCAGCAGCAAACATAAATGAACCATTTAAAATACCGACAAAAAGTGGATTCTTGCCTTTTAAATCTGTATTTATCTGCTTTGCAATGGCATTGATAGCGTTTCTAATCTCTTTTTCAGAGATACTTAACACAAATTTCTTATCAAGAAGTTGAACTGTTTTCATATCAAAATCCGGTTTTTGAAATATCTTGCAAAGATACATTTTTTTACCTATTAAAAGTTGATTTTTTTAAGTCTATTCAAAAAAAAGATGTAATTTTGCAATTTATAAAGGAAAAAACTCTGCGTGATTAGCCATAAGATATGAAACATCAACTTACACAACAGTCATTTGCTTTTATTTTAAAGATTGCAGCTTTTATTTGCTCTGTGGGCATTATCTTTTATTTGATGCCACAAACCAATAATTTTAGCTATTCGTTTGAAATAGGTAAACCTTGGCAATATGATTTGCTGACGGCTTCTTTTGATTTCCCTATTTATAAAAGTGCAGATGAAATAAAAAAAGAAGAAGACAGTTTATTGCGACAATTTGTACCATACTTCAATATTGATAAAAACTGTGTCAAAGAACAAATAAAAAAATTTGAAGTAGAAAATAGTAATAAATTGGATAATCACACACGACTATATGTGGTGAAACGTCTTCAGGAGCTATATGAAAAAGGGATTGTTGCAACAAAACGTTTAGAAGAACTTCAGGCTGATGGCGTTCAAAAAATTGCAGTCATAGACAATAATGTGCTTATTGGAGAAAAAAACATTGAGAATCTGTTAACAACCAAAATAGCATACAATAATATATTCCAAAATGCAGGAGATTTGGATATTAAAACATTACGCTCCTATAATATTAATCGTTATCTTTCTGAAAATTTATTTTTAGATGAAGAAAAATCCGAACAAGTAAAAACGGAACTGTTTAATACCATTTCGCAAACTTATGGACTTGTACAAGCCGGAGAACGCATTATCGACCGTGGCGAGATTGTTGATGCCAATGATTATAAAATTATCAATTCGCTTAAAATAAGTACCGAGAAAAAACATCTTTCCCAACAGAAAGTTTACTTGATGAACTTTGGTAAAATACTCACCATCATTGTTTTATTAGCCTTGTTTTTTCTTTACCTTTATCTGTTTCGCCAAAAATATTATTATTCTGTCAAAAATATCATTTTCTTTTTAGTGGTCTTGGTGGGAACTGTGTCTATGGCAGCTTGTACAGTACGTTACACATCATTAAGCCCTTATATTTTGCCCTTTGCTCTGTTACCAATTATTGTGCGTGTGTTTTTTGACTCTCGAACGGCTTTGTTTGAACACTTCATCGCCATTTTATTATCATCGTTTGTTATGCCAGATCCGTTTCAATTTATCCTTATCCAAATCATAATTGGTATGGTAGCAGTTTCTACCCTGAAAGATTTGACACAACGTTCACAATTATTACAGACAGCATTATGTATTTTTGCCACTTATTCGCTAATGTATTTGGCTTATTCACTCATGAGAGAAGGTTCGTTTGATAAACTCAATTGGTGGAATTTTGCCATATTTGGTGTCAACGGGTTGTTACTTTTGTTTGCGTACGGTTTTATTTATATTTTTGAAAAGTTATTCGGTTTTTTGTCGAGCGTTACTTTAGTGGAACTTTCCAACGTTAATAATAAGGTAATGACCGAATTTTCGGAAAAAGCTCCAGGCACATTTCAACATTCTCTACAAGTATCAAATTTAGCTACCGAAGCTGCCAAAAAAATCAATGCCAACACACTGTTGGTACGGACCGGAGCCCTGTATCATGATATTGGCAAAATGACCAATCCTATTTTGTTTGTTGAAAATCAGGTAGGGACAAATCCATTAATGAACTTACCATTTGAAGATGCGGCACAAGTAGTTATCGGGCATGTTGCCGAAGGCGTGAGACTCTCCGAAAAATATAACCTGCCTCAACAAATAGTCGATTTTATCAAAACTCATCATGGACAGAGTAAAGCACGCTTCTTTTATAACTCTTTCAAAAATCAATTTCCCGACAAGCCTATTGATGAAAGCAAATTTACTTATCCGGGACCATTGCCCAATACAAAAGAAACCGCTATTTTGATGATGGCAGATGCCGTTGAAGCTTCGTCGCGCAGTCTGAAAGAGCACACAGAAGAAGAGATAGACCAATTGGTAGACACCATTATCAATGGACAAATAGCCGAAGGATCATTTAAAAATGCGCCCATAACATTCAAAAATATTGAAACGGTAAAAGAAGTTTTCAAAGAAAAATTGAAAAATATTTATCACAGTCGCATAAGTTACCCCAAATTAAAACAAGATACTAAAAATGAGAAAAAAGAGACTTTGTGATGGGTTGGTGATACTTTTGATAGCAGCCATTTTGGTTGTCGCTCATTTCTTTTGGTTCCGATTTGATTTGACACAGGAAAAACGCTTCAGCATAGCTCCTCAAACAAAAGAGTTGATCAAAAACCTTGATACGCCAATTACCATTGCCTGCTATTTGGGTGGACCTGTTGATGCCAATGTAGCCCATTTAAAAAGCTCCATGATAAATATGGTAGAAGAGTTTAATAGTTACTCTTCAACGCGAATACGTTTAGATTTCATCAATCCTTCTATTGCAGAAAGCGACGACGAACGAATAAAAAATTATGTTGCACTTGAACAACGCGGAATGCGCGGGTTAAGTGTTGCACACAAAGAGAAGAATGGAACCATCTCGCAATCGGTCGTTTTTCCGTGGGCTTATGTGGTAATACACAATGACTCTCTCTTAATTCCTTTAATAGAGAATAACTCACAAGCATCGACCGAAGAACTGATAAGTCATTCCATCGAAGACTTAGAATTTAAACTGACAGATGCCATTCGTTCCCTATCAAAACAAGATATTGATAAAGTGGCTTTCATTGAAGGACACGGTGAATTGGAAGAGGAATTTGTATATGATGCCGAATCGGCATTAAGTCGTTATTTTCAAATAGACAGAGGCTCGTTTACCTCGGACGCCACAGCATTAGACAATTATAAAGCCATCGTAATTGCCCAGCCTAAAGAGAAATTTTCTGAAGCGGACAAATATATTATCGACCAATATTTTATGAATGGCGGACGCGTTTTGTGGTTGATAGACGGTATCGAATTTTCAGAAAAAACATTGGCAAAAAGTGGTATTTCACCAATTTTACCGTTAGATGTCAATCTACAGGATATGCTGTTTAAATACGGCGTCCGAATTTTACCGTCTGTTTTGGAAGATATGCAATGCGCTTATACACCCATCAATATCGCACCAATCGGGCAACCGGCACAATTTGAAGCTTTACCATGGTTTTATGCACCGCTACTGATAACTTCACCTTACCATCCAATTACAAAAAACAGTATGCAGGTAAAAGCAAATTTTGCTTCAGCTTTGGAATTTACTAATAATTCTAATGATGTCACCAAAGATGTGTTATTAGTTACTTCCAACGCTACCCGTATATCCAAAGCTCCAACAGAAATTAATTTGTCGGCAATGACCAAAATAGACCCACAAACATATTTTAATACACATTATTTGCCGGTAGCCGTAGCCATGCAGGGATTTTTCCCATCTGTATTTACCCACAGAATGATGCCAACAACTATTACAAACAGTCATCAGAAAAAAGATGTCAGCCAAAAAACGCGAATGATAGTAGTAGCAGATGGCGATATTATTAAAAATGAATTGGAAAACAAAAACAACTCAGTTGGCGTTATACCTTTGGGGTACGACCGCGTAACAAAGCAACTATTTGGAAATAAAAATTTTATTGTTAATTCTCTGCTTTATCTGACAGACGATGAAAACTGGCTTTCCCTGCGAAATAGAACCATAAAATTACGCCTCATCAATCAAGCTGTAAGTTCCACTAATCGTACTTTTTGGCAATGTATAAATGTTTTATTTCCACTCTTGCTATTAGGAATTTTAGGGAGTATTTATTTGTTGGTACGTCGGCATAAAAACAAAATTATGTAAATTATAATGATTATGCATCGTATTTTTTTGATTGGTTTTATGGGCTCCGGAAAAACAAGTACCGGCAAACGTTTGGCAACAGAGCTATCTATGCAACATATTGATTTGGACGCCTTTATTGAAGCTCGTTATTGCAAAAGTGTACAAAAAATATTTTCAGAAGACGGCGAAAACTATTTCCGAAACATAGAACAAAAAATATTGCTTGAAGTTTCTGAATATGAAGATATTATAATTTCCACCGGCGGGGGAACTCCTTGTTTTTTCGACAATATGCACCTTATGAACAGAAAAGGATTTACCGTTTTTCTCGATTCGTCGGTAGAAACACTTGCAGCTCGATTACAAACAGCAAAAGTACAACGCCCGCTGTTACAAAATAAAACAGAAAAAGAACTTGCAATCTATATTGCCTCTTTATTAGAACAGCGACGACCATTTTACGATATAGCCCAATTGACCATAACTGCCAACAATAAAAATTTTGAACATATACAAACAATCAAGAATGCTTACCTTGACTTCTTACATAAATTAAAACAATAATGACAACTTACGAAAGCGACATTAAAACCATTCGGCGTTCGGCAGAAGAATCATATCTCCTTTTCGCAGATTTAAACAACATTGCCAAAATAAAAGATAAAATTCCAACCGACAAAGTAAAATCCTTGGAGTTTGACACAGATTCTTGTTCACTAGCAGTTGATCCTGTTGGCAAAATAACGTTTGTCATAGAAAACCGCGAACCGTTTAACACCATTAAATTCGGGACAAAAGAATCGCCTGTTCCTTTCAACTTGTGGATTCAGTTCAAAAGTCTTTCCGAAAATGATACACGAATGAAGTTGACCATAAAAGCAGAATTACCAATGATGATAAAAACGATGTTTGGCAATAAAATACAGGATTTTCTCAACTCGCTGGCTGAAATGATGAGCACAGCACTAAATAACTATAATCTATGAGCGTAAAAATTTGGGATAAAGGATTCTCAGTAAACGAGCAAGTAGAAAAATTTACTGTCGGTCACGATAGAGAATTGGATTTATTTCTGGCTAAATACGATGTATTAGGCTCATTGGCACACACACGCATGCTTCAATCTATCGGATTATTGACTGCTGAAGAATTGGAAAAAATTCAAACAGAATTAAAAGCCATTTATCACGCAGCAGAAGCAGGGAAATTTGAAATAGAACCGGACGTCGAAGACGTTCATTCACAAGTAGAATTGTTGCTCACACGCCAATTAGGTGATGTGGGAAAAAAAATTCATAGCGGACGATCGCGCAACGATCAAATACTGTTGGATTTAAAACTTTTTGCACGCGACGAAATTCATCAAGTTGTTTGTTTGGTGGCGCAATTTATAGATGTACTGTTGTCACAAAGCAATCGGTATAAAAACGCATTGATGCCGGGTTACACACATTTGCAGGTAGCTATGCCGTCGTCGTTCGGATTGTGGTTTGGAGCCTATGCCGAATCGTTATGCGACGATTTGCAACTTATGTTGTCTGCATGGAAAATAACCAATCGTAATCCACTTGGTTCTGCAGCAGGATATGGTTCGTCATTCCCATTAAACCGCCAAATGACTACCGATTTATTGGGCTTTGATTCTATGGATTACAATGTTATTTATGCACAAATGGGACGTGGTAAAATGGAACGTGTTGTGGCAACAGCTTTGGCATCTGTGGCCGCCACTCTTTCCAAAATGGCATTTGATGCCTGCCTGTTCAATAGTCAGAATTTTAATTTTGTAAAATTGCCGAAAGAATATACGACCGGTTCAAGCATTATGCCACACAAAAAAAATCCCGATATATTTGAACTCATTCGTGCCAAATGCAATAAAATACAGGCATCTCCACAACAAATCATAATGATAGCCAACAACCTTCCATCTGGATATTTCCGCGATTTACAAATTATAAAAGAGATTTTTATTCCATTGTTCGATGATATGAAACAATCGTTGAATATGGCAATACAAATTGTACAAAAAATGGAAGTCAATGAGCATATTTTAGACGAAAGCCGTTACGATTCTATATTCAGCGTAGAAGAAGTTAATCGATTGGCACGCGAAGGAATGCCGTTCAGAGATGCTTATAAAACAGTAGGTATAGCCATAGAAAACGGCAATTTTACTGCCAATAAAACCATTCATCATACACACGAAGGCAGTATGGGCAATCTTTGTAATGAACAAATTGAACAACTAAAAGAAACTGTCTTAAAAGATTTTACCTTTGCACAAACAAAAAATGCAGAAAAAGAGTTGATAAAATAAATTGCTTGTCAACATTCCTCTTTCAATCCGGAAATACAATTCTATAAACACAATAATCATGATTGTTTTTTATAGATATATATTTCTTTTAAACCATTGGAATTTATCACAGTTTGCTCCATATGCATACCATTTGTTGTTGTATAAATATAGATATTAATCATACCTGCATTTTTTGCACTTTGGTACCATAGGTAATTATTGAGTATGCCGAATTCTCCGGAAAGTGGATTTTGTCCCTCATAAGTACACAAATAAGTCTTATCGCTTTTATACTCTATTGTACTTTTAAGTTCTGCACAATACCATGTGCCTATCAAGTTGCTATTTTCGTGTGTATAAACTTTCTCAGCAGTCCATAAATCACCATCCTGCTCCTCACTTTGCTGAAATTTTATCATTAATATATTTTCATCTACATAAATAATTTCTGCCCGATATTCTCCTCTGCCATACGTTAATATGTTATTTTTTAGTTCAAATGGTCCTTCTTCTGTTTTCACCCATTGATTATTGTCAATCCACCAATAGCAACGAGGCATCTTGATTAAATTCTACAACCGATATTTCCTTACTTTGAAAAGGAGAAGCATTGCATTGAGTCCATACCCACATTCCTATAAGGTCTGCAGTCAGGTACTTAGTTTGCTTCTTTTCACATCCCGACAAAACTAAAATCATACTTACTAATACCGTAATAAAGCCAATTAATTTTTTCATAGGTATAGGTTTTATAATAAAATAATGCCAAAAATATAAATAATTTTGGCAAAAAACAATAATTCAACTAAAAATACTAAAATCACAAAAATATAGAACCTTTTTTGTACTTTTGCCAAAATAAAAACAATTAACAGTCATGGTAAAGAAAAGTTTAGCAACTATTTGTACACAAGGAAGTTGGAAGCCAAAAAATGGAGAACCTCGTGTTGTTCCCATCTATCAAAGTACCACTTTTAAGTACGATTCGACAGCAGAAATGGCAGATTTGTTTGATTTAAAAGCAGAAGGCTATTTCTATACCCGTTTGCAAAATCCGACAAACGACATTGTTGCGACCAAAATAACTGATTTGGAAGGTGGTGTGGCAGGTATGCTCACATCGTCGGGACAAGCTGCAAATTTCTATGCCATATTTAACATTTGTCAGGCGGGCGACCATTTTGTAAGTGCCGAATCCATTTATGGCGGCACATATAACCTGTTTTTGGTTACGATGAAAAAATTAGGCATAGAAGTTACATTAGTTGACCAAAATGCCGACGAAGCAGAAATTCGTAAAGCTTTTCGTCCAAACACCAAAGCTCTTTTTGGCGAAACCATTTCCAATCCGGGTGTTGCCGTATTAGATATTGAAAAATTTGCACGCATTGCACACAGCGAAGGCGTTCCGTTGATTATCGACAATACATTTGCGACACCAATCAATTGTCGTCCGTTTGAATTTGGTGCCGACATTGTTACCCATTCTACCACAAAATACATGGACGGGCATGCCACCACTACAGGCGGTTGCATTGTGGACAGTGGTAATTTTGATTGGGAAACTCAGCATGACAAATTTCCCGGGTTGACAGAACCCGACCCTTCTTATCACGGATTAGCTTACAGCAAATCATTTGGCAAAAAAGCCTATATTATGAAAGCAACGGCACAACTAATGCGCGATTTGGGTTCTATTCCATCGCCGATGAACGCTTTCCTACTAAATTTAGGATTGGAGACTTTACATTTGCGCGTGCCACGCCATTGCGAAAATGCACAAAGAGTAGCGGAATATTTAGAAAAACGTCCGGAAGTAGCTTGGGTACATTACAGCGGTTTGAAAAACGACAAATACTATGTGTTAGCCCAAAAATATTTCGATGGCGGACGTTCGTGCGGCGTTATCAGTTTTGGGCTGAAAGGCGGACGCGATGTAGCGGTTAAATTTATGGATCACTTGAAATTAATTGCCATTGTTACACACGTGGCAGACGCTCGATCATGTGTTTTGCACCCTGCCAGCCACACACATCGACAATTGTCCGACGAGCAACTGCTTGAAGCCGGCATACAACCTGATTTAATTCGTTTATCGATTGGTATAGAGGATGTCAACGATTTGACAGAGGACATCAATCAAGCACTTCAAACGCTATACAAATAATTGATAATAAAAAAGTTACGCCTGATAAAATATCAGGCGTAACTTTTTATATCTTTCATCTACAAATTTAATACTTAAAGCTGCTACCTCCCAAGAATTCACGCAACAATGAAGTGGGTGGAATTTCGTGAGCATGAATCGGCACAAAATATTTCAAAAATTTAAGCAAGCGATGCGCTTCGGTATATTCCTCACAATATTGTGGCACATCTTCTATAATTGGCTCTGCCTGTTTGCGCATTACCGCCAACTCAAACAATAAAGCAGAATTGAACATCACATCGGCATTTTCTTGAAACGGGAAAATCCATTTTTCTTCACCACGTCGCACACTCGGCCAACGGTTGATGGTTTCGCGCGCAGTGAATCCGCGAAATTTATAATCGCGCACAATACGACGCAACAAACGGGTATCGGTTGTCGGAATCCAGTTGTGATTATCCAACGAAATAGTAGTAAGTGTCGAAACATAAACCTTAAATTTCGCCTCGTCGGGAATAGCTGATGTCAATTCGGGATTCAACGCATGAATACCTTCGATAACCAACACATTTTCCGGTTTCAATTTAAGTTTCTCGCCTCTGTAATAGCGTTTCCCGTCTTCAAAGTTAAAAAATGGTATTTCAATCTCTTCGCCATCCATGAGTTGCGACAGTTGCTGATTAAACAATGGCAAATCGACTGCATAAAGCGATTCAAAATCCCATTCCCCGTTTTCGTCAAGTGGCGTTTCATCACGGTTGACAAAATAATTATCCAACGAAAGCACAATCGGTTTCAAACCGGCAACCATCAACTGTACCGACAAACGTTTGCTAAAGGTGGTTTTCCCGGACGAAGAAGGACCTGAAATCATCACAAAACGGCTTTTGGGCTGGCGTTCTTTTACCATTTCGGCTATTTCGATAATTTTTTTCTCGTGCAATGCTTCCGAAATCTTTACCATATTATACACCGTTTTTTGGCGGCATATCAAATTAAAATCGCCGACATTGCTCAAATCCATCAATTTGTTCCATTTAACAAATTCATTGAAAATTTCGAACATTTTGGACTGATCTTCGTAAGGTGCCAATTGCGCAGGATTATTCCTATCTGGAACACGCAATAAAATACCGTTACTGTAGCTTTCCAAATCGAACAATGACACATAGCCGGTAGAAGGTGCCAAAATACCATTATAATAATCGATAAAATCGCCTATTTTGAAAAAACGGGCATAAGAAATCCCCAATGTTTCCAGCAAAATCACCTTGTCCATCTGGTTACGTTTGCGAAACAAATCGACCACTTGTGATGTTTGCTGTTCTTCGCACATAATCGGCAAATCTTCCGCCACAATTTCCTGCATACGTTTTTTCAAGGCTGCAATGACACCATCCGGCACCTTTTTGTCGCGCCCGTCAATACAGCAATAATAACCTCGGCAAATCGGGTGCTCTATGCGCAATACCGCTTCGGGATACAAATCATTCAAAGCCTTTGCCATAATCATACTGACCGACCGCACATACACGCGGAAACCGGAAGGAGAGCTTGCATCAATAAATTCGATATCTTTCGGCTTGTAAATCAAGAAGTTCAAATCTTCAACCTTATAATTAACCCGAGCTGCCACTACGGCATGCGACAAATGAATATCCAAATCTTTATAAATGTCAAACAGAGAAGTCCCCCGAGGATAAGATTTATACTGTTGGATGTTTTTGCAAAAAATTGTAACGTTTTCGTGCATAATTGTTATAAATGGGAGGTTTTACAAAATAAAAAAACACATTAACAAATTGTAAATAAAGCAGATAAGTATTTCGTCGTACTGTCTTGTTTTTATGACCATAAAAATAGACAAAATTTAATAGACTTCTATAAGTCTGCCTTAAAAAAAAATATTAAATTTGCAGACAAAATAAAAATCAGAACAAATCATGAAATTTGGACTCCTTGACATTCTGACGCTCATTGGTTCTGTCTGCCTTTTTCTGTATGGTATGAAACTTATGAGCGAAGGTTTACAAAAAGCTGCCGGCGACAAACTCCGTAATATTTTGGCCATGATGACCAATAATCGTTTTGTAGGAGCATTGACCGGCATTTTTATTACTGCACTTATTCAAAGTTCGTCGGCAACCACGGTTATGATTGTCAGCTTTGTCAATGCGGGGCTACTCTCTCTGAGCCAATCCATGGCAGTCATCATGGGAGCCAATGTTGGTACAACCGCCACAGCATGGATTATTTCCTTACTCGGATTTAAGGTAAACATCGCGGCATTCTCTATCCCACTTATCGGATTTGGCGTGCCGCTTTTATTTTCCAAGAAGAACTCTTACAAAAGTTGGGGGGAATTTTTGATTGGATTCGCTTTTCTGTTTTTGGGATTAGAATACATCAATAATTCGGTTCCTGATTTAAAATCCAATCCAACATTTTTCGAGATGCTTAACCCTTACACAGAAATGGGATATGGCTCTATCTTGCTTTTTGCGTTCATCGGCATGCTCATTACCGTTATCATTCAATCTTCCAGTGCCACATTTGCCATTGTTCTGATTATGTGCAGTAAGGGATGGATTTCATTCGATATTGCGGCTGCCATGGTACTTGGTAGTAACATAGGAACTTGTATCACTCCACTCATTGCGTCCATTTCCGGAAATGTCTGGGCAAAACGCGCAGCCATGGGACATTTATTATTTAATGTATTGGGCTCTATCTGGACATTATTACTGTACTATCCGTTTATGAGACTGATTGTTTGGATTTCATCATGGATGGCAGGAGACCCGAATGCCCTTGCCTCATTTGTCCAATCTGCCGATCCTGTATTGGTGAATCAGTTAAATGATGGCTGCCTCAACTCCTCCGACCCAAATAACAAGGTCATTATACATGATTTTGCCAATATGCAATATTATGTTTCTTTCGGTTTGTCAATGTTTCATACCGTTTTTAACCTTATCAATATTTCTATTATGATTTGGTTCACAAAAGCGTATGTTTATATTGTAACAAAAATAGTCCCGAGTAAACCTACCGACGAAGATGAGGAATCACATTTGATGTTTATTTCGACCGGAATTCTTTCAACAGCCGAATTGTCAATTTTACAGGCACGCAAAGAAATTGTTCTTTATAGCCAACGTACACAACGCATGTTTGGATTAGTACGCGACTTGTACCACGAAACTAATGAGACTGAATTTGTCAAGAAATTCTCGCGCATTCAGAAATATGAAAGTATCAGCGATAGAATGGAGGTTGAAATAGCCACATATCTTACCAAAGTTGCTGACGGACGTTTGAGTGACGAATCAAAACGTCAAATCCAAATGAAATTACGCATTATTTCAGAAATTGAAAGTGTGGCAGATAGTTGCTACAATTTGGCACGCACCATTCAGCGCCGAAATAATGGCAAAATTGTATTTACCGAAGACATCAACGCCAATGTGGAATTAATGTTCAATTTAGTGGAAAATGACATCGCACAAATGACAGTTATGCTTGAAGAAAACGCACTGCAAAGTTCGGATATTAATAAGACCAAAAACATGGAAAACGAAATCAATAATCTCCGTAATCAATTGAAAACACAAAATATTATTGATGTAAATGACAATAAGTATCCGTATGCAATGAGTGTGGTTTATATGGATATGATAGTAGAATGTGAAAAATTAGGCGATTATATTGTAAATGTCATCGAAGCACTTGCCGACTCAAAATTGTACAAAGTAAGCAAATAACAATTCAGATTTTATTTCGTCAACATTCAATTATTCAATCAATTATTTAATATTATGACTACCGAACAACAATTTGACCAAGCAGTAGCAGAATGCCGTGATATTTTTCTAAAAAAATTGAACGATTATGGTTGTGCGTGGCGCATCATGCGTCCGGAATCGGTTACCGACCAAATTTTTATTAAAGCCAAACGTATTCGCAGTATAGAAACAAAAGGTGTCACTTTGGTACACGAAGGAATCCGATCAGAATTGATAGGAATTATTAATTATGCCGTTATTGGATTGATTCAATTGGATTTAGGGTTTTCGGATACTGCCGATTTGTCAAAAGAACGCATTCAGGATTTGTACGAAATGTATATCAAAAAAGCAAAAGAACTGATGATGGACAAAAACCACGACTATGATGAAGCATGGCGTTCAATGCGGACACAATCGTACACCGATTTGATTTTAATGAAAATAAACCGAACAAAAGAGATAGAAGATCACAAAGGGAAAACACTGATTTCGGAAGGGATTGATGCCAACTATTTTGATATGATAAATTACGCTATCTTTGGATTAATCCAAACCGCAGGTGCTAACTTAAAAACCACAGAAGCATGAACCGTTATCGACCTACTAAGAAAAATACCGCTCTTATACAAACCGTTTGGACTATTTGCCGACTTCTATTTGGTGTCACGTTTATTATTTCCGGCTTTGTGAAAGCCGTAGATCCGTTAGGGGTACAATATAAAATAGAAGACTATTTGACTGCCCTCAATCTGACAGCTCTTCATCCTTTCGCTTTAACATTTGCGTTTGCTCTTTTTGCCATCGAATTTGTTATTGGTGTCAACTTCTTGTTTTCTATCCGTATGCGCGAAACATCGTTCGTCGGTTTGCTTTTTATGTGCGTTATGACACCTGTCACACTTTGGATTGCATTGGCAAATCCCGTTACCGACTGTGGTTGTTTTGGCGATGCCATTATTTTAAGTAACTGGGCAACCTTTTGGAAAAACATTATTTTATTGGCAGTTGTCATTACCGTTATCGCACTCCGCAAAAAAGTACACCATACTTGGCTTTCTCCATTTCCCGAATGGACATTAACTGCAACATTCTGCATTATTCCTTTAGCATTAGGTTGTTATGGGTTGCGATTTCTTCCATTAATCGATTTCCGACCATACAAAATAGGAAATAATATCATTGAATTGATGTCTATTCCACCTGACGCACCAAAAGGAGAATCGAAAACGACACTGATTTATGAAAAAAACGGAGAAGAAAAAGAATTTACGCTACAAAATTATCCGACAAATGATTCGACATGGCATTTTGTGGACCAAAAAACCATACAAATAAAAGAAGGTTATGTGCCTCCAATTCACGATTTTGCCATTACAGACAAAAATAACGACGACATTACAACCGACATTTTATATTGTCCGGACACTACCTATTTAGTTGTGATGTACGACTTAACCCTAACAGATGCAGACGACATTCATTCATTGGTCAAATTGCAACATTACGCAACCACACATCAACAACCATTTTATGTACTGACAGCATCAGGAGCTGACGATAGGGCTACTTTTTCTGAAACCACACACACCTCTTTCCAATTTTATACAGCCGACCCTATCACGTTAAAAACGATGATACGGGCAAATCCGGGTGTAATGGTACTAAAAGAAGGTGTTATTTTAGACAAATATCCCGTTTATTAAATGTACAAATTAAATAGTAAAAAATGAAACACATAACTTATTTGTTCATTTGTCTTTTGTTTGTATTAAGTTCATGCGACGAATGTGAATTGTTGCGAACATCAACAAACTTAGCGGGTGCTTGGGACTTAACCGAAACTACTCAAATACTTACCTGTGAATCAGATCACTCCTTTGATACAACCTTCGTATTTAATGATACACTGAGTACAGTATGCACTTTAAAACAAGATGGTTCGTGCTTTGTCAATTTTGGCGCTGATACTGCTATAGTAGGGACTTGGGCAGTGAATAGTCGTAAACTGAATGTAGATGCGAAATATGTGCATTTTGATTTGTTGTGGTCACGCGAATACACCATTCAAAAATTAACCTCAAAACAATTGATACTAAATAATCGTAGAGACATACTAATGCGTGAATCAGCTCATGCTATCCCTATCACATTATTGATGAATGAAACTACTAAATTTATAAAACAATAAAATTACAAACTAACATGAGAAAAAACATTGTGGCAGGTAATTGGAAAATGAACAAAACCCTGCAAGAAGGTGTAGCTTTGGCTACGGATTTGAAAAACATCTTGAATGGAACCAAACCGAACTGCGAGGTCATTATCGGAACTCCTTTCATTCACTTGGCTACGGTAGCCGAATTAGTCAAAGGCAGCGTTATCAAAGTATCTGCAGAAAACTGTGCCGACAAAGCATCTGGTGCATATACGGGCGAAGTATCTGCCGCTATGGTAAAATCCACAGGAGCTGAATTTTGCATCATTGGTCACTCCGAACGTCGCGCCTATTACCACGAAACTTACGATATCTTGAAAGATAAAGTTCAACTTGCTTTGGAAAACGGATTACAACCTATTTTCTGCATTGGCGAAGTAAAAGAGGAACGTGAAGCCAATAAACAAAATGCCGTTGTAAAAGCACAATTGGAAGGTTCTGTATTCAACTTGAATGCCGAAGACTTCGGAAAAATTGTATTGGCATACGAACCCGTTTGGGCTATTGGTACAGGATTGACCGCAACTCCCGAACAAGCACAAGAAATTCACGCTTATATTCGTAGTTTGGTAACTGAAAAATATGGCAAAGAAGTTGCCGACAACTGCTCTATTCTTTATGGTGGAAGTTGCAAAGGCAGTAATGCCAAAGGTTTATTTTCCAATCCCGATATTGATGGCGGTTTAATTGGCGGAGCCTCACTGAAAGCAGAAGATTTCAAAGCAATCATCGACGCATTTTAAGCAACAAACTATTATCAAATAAAAAATCCTCGAATTAAAATTCGAGGATTTTTTCATGTTCTTATTTTGCAAACTATTATTACCTGAAACGTAACACAAACGTAGGATATGAACGCTGCCGTTCATCAAATTTCCCTTCCTGATGTATCAATTCAAACCTTTGCGGATAAGCCATAACTGCCGGATAAATTGTTCGGTAAGCATGAGGAAACCATGAATCAAGTATCACATACTGAGTGCGATGTTGTTCAAAAAATGCTATTACGGCATCCGGTTCAACATTTACAGGAATCATCTCAGAATGATGATAATTGGAATACATATAGAAAATCTCCGGTTTGCGACAATAAATGCGGGCTGTATCAGGCAAATTGGCACCACACCACTGAGCAGAACTAATATAATCGGTAAACGCTGATTGCCCAAGCGATTTCCAAGATTTAATTTGTGACATTCGACGATTGCTTTCTTGAGCCTCAACATGTGTAGGTATCAAAATGAAAGTAATAACAACAACTAACAGCGATTGCCAAACACGTGTACTTTCTATTTTAAATAATTTGTGCAATACTAAATGAATCAGATAAGCTGCACCATTTAAAAACAAGAAGAAGAAAAACGGAATAATGGCAATAAAATAACGTTCGGTACTGTACTCCTGAGCATACAATATTAAAACCGCCATAGTCGCTCCAACATAAAACAATATCAGCCAAGCACTTTGACGCATATTAAACAATCCAAGAAGCAGTAAAACCAAAACACTAATTCCCACTATCCAATTTGATATTGAAGTCGGTTGATCAGGAAACCAGTTGGTTCGGAAAATTGCTTGTGGCACATAGCCTACAATATGCCGACGGGTATTGTTACCAATACGTTCAGCCCAATCATCATAAGTTTGCATGGTACCTCCACCCGATTTTTGCATAAACTGCGACTGATAAGCCACACCCGTTTTGCCTACAGCTTCCTGACGAGCATCCCACACTTGCTTTGGAATATACCATGACAATAACACCAAAGAAAACAACAAACAGAAATGAAAGAAACGACGTTTACTAACCGTATCATGCTGTTTCAACCATTTTATTCCATATTTGATGGCACACACTACAAGCCACAACAATAACGACAACACCAGAGCTAATGCAATGGTACGGACAAATTGAACATAGGCGACAAAAAATAGAAAAACCACTAACAATACATAGTTTTGCCATTTATGATAATCCAATAAATCCGAATTCTGCAATATTAGTGCCAAATATAAAATAACCATAGAGCAAAACATATAAAGCGGTTCACTCATCATCATCGACCCAAAGCGCAACACATCTACTTGTACCGACGATAATAAACACGCACAAAAAGGAATCAACACACTGCCGGTTAATTTTTTTAACAAGAAAAACAATAAAATGATAGCTGCAAACAACAAAGTACCGTCAGCTTTTTTGATGAATTGTTGATTATCGGGTGCTATTTTCTGCAATAAAGCAATATAGGCAGGATAACCCGGCGGAAAATGTGTATGGGGCGTTTCGGTAAAACCAATGGTATTAACATAACCTTTACCATCGGCAAGCGCCTGACCCAAAGCGAAATAATAAATATTATCACCATTCATATCCACTTTACGGTTGAAATTGGCGGAATAATTCGACCAATATACAATGGTAATAAGCACTAATAAAACGATTTCCACCAACGGTTTATGAAAAAACTGTTCTATTCGTTGTGTAAATGTTTTTTTATCAGATACTGTTTGTTTCATAATTTTTTATTTACTTTCGTGATATTCTTCTTCGGTATTTACCGACCAGATATTATCTTTATTTATATTTCCCGTAGCTATATCTTTCACCGCTTCCATGGCTGTCAACATAGAATGATCCATATTGTTATAACGATGTTGCCCATTACGACCTATGCAGAACAGATTTGGAATTTTATTGAGATAATCTTTCACCACATCTAACTGATAGTACGAACCAAAATAAGCAGGATAAGCTTTTTGTACCTTCACCTGAGTAGCATCCAATACATTTTCCTTGTCCAAGATATTAATGCGTTCCATTTCTTCAATGGCCATTTTAATAAAATCTTCTTTGCTCATATTCCACAATTCATCACCTTCAGTACAAAAATATTCCAGCCCGACAAACATGGTATTTTTATAATCGGCAACCATATATGGCGACCAGTTATTAAATATTTGCAATCGTCCAACTTTCACATCACGTTCCTGCACATAAATCCACGTATCGGGAACACGTTTTTCAAACGTATGAATTTTGGTTGTATTTACAATATTGAGTTTCTTTACCAACAAACCGACCGTAATAAAATCACGATACGGTAACTCTGCCGCAATACTTTTGACTTCTTTTGGAACAGAAGCATCATGCAAAGCAGCTACCAAATCCTTTATCGGCATGCTTGACAACAAATAATCGCACGGTTCCGTTATTATTTTACCGTTAGTTTCCACATCGACCGAAACGACCTGACCGTCTTGCAAATGAACACCCATAACTTTACTGTTTTTACGAACTTCACCACCCAATTTTTCAACTTCCTGAGCCGCCGATTCCCACAATTGTCCCGGACCAAATTTTGGATAAATAAATTGTTCTATCAGTGAAGTTTCTACTTTTTTTTGGTCAATATCTTTTGAGCGGAACGGTTTGGTTACAATATCTTTCAGAATAGACAAAATGGACAAACCTTTGACACGTTGTGCGCCCCAATCGGCACCTAAATTTCGCGGATGTACGCCCCATACCTTTTCCGTATAATCCTCGAAAAACATACTGTACAAAAGCTTTCCGAAACGATTGATATAGAAATTTTCCAACGATGTATCGGGGCGTTTGGCTACCACTGCCCACAAATAACCACACACAACTTTGAATGTACGAGCCAAACCCATATTGGCAAAAGTCTGCCATTTTATCGAAATAGGATAATCGAAGAACTTCCTTAAAAAAAATATGCGCGAAACACGACCACGAATCAGCATCACACGGTTTGTTTTTTCGGGATTCGGACCATTTGGCACAAATGCTTTCTTGTTTTCGAGGAGAATATCATCAATAGCAGGTTGTCCCTGAATAGGCATCAGCGTATTCCACCAATCCATTACAGCCTGATTTTTTGAAAAAAAACGATGACCACCCAAGTCCATACGGTTTCCATTGTACTCTATCGTTTTGGAAATGCCACCTATACTATCCGACATTTCCAGCACAACCGGATGTATATCTGTTTGTTTTAGCAACTCCATTGCTGCTGTCAGTCCTGCAGGACCGGCTCCAACAATAATTGCTTTTTTATTTTTCTCCATATTAAATTTATTCTTTCAAAATATTAAAGAAACGATGCGAATACATAAATATCTTTCGGGCAAAAAAATTCCAAAAAAAGACAATTGCCGTCATTATCAATTTAGAAACCAAATAATGTACACCAACTATCTTTGTGAAACAATATAAACCTATTTCAAGTAAGATTAAACCAATACCACCGATAAGAAAAACTAAAATAATTTCGACCACTCGCGATTTTGGTTCACCCTTAAAGACCAAATATTTAGCAATGACATAGTTGACACTGGTGCCAAGTATAAAACCAACAATTGCAGCAATTAAATAGTTGATATTTAGTACATACGACAATAGAAAATAGCAACCATAATCCGCTATAAATGCTCCTACTGCCACAAAACAGTATCGAAATAATTGCAAAAAGGTATTATTAGTTGGTTGGCGAAATAAAATATTATACCACTTGTTTAGCATTAAAGACAGGAATTTCGTACACTTCTATTCAAAAAAAACTTTACATTGTGCAAATGTACTATTTTTTTCTCACTAATACATCAAATTTATATTTATACCACAAGTGTCAAACTCCTGTGATTTATCCATAAAAATTCATCAGAGCAAGAATCTTGCTCTGATGAATCAATTAAAAACTTATATAGTTTCCTTGCTTATTTTACCACTACTTTGGCTACTTGGTTACCAAGGCGAACAACATATACTCCTGCCTGTGGCAAACTGTAAGTTGCAGCGGTAGAATTCATGCGTCCGTTATAAACCAAGATACCTGTAACGGTATAAATAGAGATGTCGGTATTGGCAACAGCTCCAAGAATTTTAACCGTACGATCGGGACGACCAAAAATAATAGCATCCTGAGTTGCATTGGTATTTACAACGCCGACTACCATACGGAATACTACATGTAATGTGTGGTCTTCAGTTACATTTGTAAAATTATAAACGCCACCGATAGTATTAATCAATGTCGAAGCAATCGGTTCTTTATCTACATAAATAGAATCTACCACAAAGTTTTCGTCGGCAGTAATGGTATAATTGAAATTTGTACCACGACGTAATATGGTAACTCCTTCTGGCGATACTGTTCCGTTATTACTGCACGAAGCCGTTATGGTTGCCGGATTTATCAATACCGTAACTACAGAATCAACTCCTTTGGCATAAACATACGGTGACGGTAATGTTACTTCGTATTCTGCCTGTGTACGGTCTTCACTGATAACCCATGAACCGGAATTGTTAATTATGACAGGAGCAGCTCCTTGTGAAACAACACTATAAATATTTATCTCACCCAAAGCCATTCTTACCGGAATATCTTCTTCTATATCCCTTACATTCACAACATTGGTATCCAATACCAAGCCGGTTACTTCAATAACTTGATATGGGTCGGATAACTCAATAGAATAGGTTACCGGAATAGGAGGCATAGAAGTAGCCGGAATTCTTGGATTAAATGCCAGATAATAAGTTGCAGTTGCAGAAGCCGTATAAGTAATATCAACACTGCTACTATTTGAAGATAAAGCAAGAACATATTTCCCATTGATCTTATTATACATCCAACCTCCTATCGGGAAGTTATTACTACCTGCCTTAATTTTCAGGCAACTACCTTTCACCAAATCTATTTTATACGCCTGAGTGCAGAAAGAATAACCGGTCTGTTCAAAACGGGCAGATTCACCTTTCACTAATTTATTTGAAACAGCATTTTGTTCTGCATATACAAACGGCAAATCCTGATTCGTAAGCAGGGTTGCTTTGTCAAGCAACTCATCAATGGTTATTGCATCAGTACCCAACAGTTGTAGCATATACAAAGCATTAGCGGTAGCATTTTTTGTACTGACAACCAGATAATAATAGCCACCCTTTGTCGCTGTATAACTATATGCAGTGTTAAGCATATCAACTACCGGCACATTTGTTTCATTCTCCTTATAAATGTAAGTTCTCATTGCAGCAGAAGCATACAATTGAACTTGGATCGTTTGATTCTGCTTCAGATAGAAACGATAAGCTTTGGCATAGAATGCACTGTTGTTAGTACCAAACTGACCTGTTACACCCTTAACCAACTGAGCAGTTGTGTTTTGCAACGTATCCTCGGATGATATATAATTCAACCTTATAGTAGGAGCATAATCGGACAATAACTCTTCAACAGGTATTATTTTTCTATAAATCAAATTATATCTACTAGTATAAGAGTTGTTTGCATACGCCCCAAACATTACATAATAAGTACCTGTTGTATCGGGAGCAAATTGGAATTCTCCTGACTGAATTTTGGTACATTTGCCATCCATATCATAACCATATACATACATCTGAGTCATTGGATTACTACCATACAACTCCATTTGTAATATCTCACCGGCTTTACAATTCATTTTGTAAGCTGCTGAATAGAAGAAATTATTGTTTTGTTCAAACAGAGTAGAATCGCCCTTTACCAATGGGCTTGCCTCTGATAATGTACCATTTATTTCATCACTTGATTTTGTCAGTTCTACTGCATGCTGATTCAACATCTCTTCAACCGTAATACCACCGTTGAAACGTTCTACAGTCAATGTAAAGTTTCCGGTTGTCTGCGAATTGTAAGTAGAAGGTACAATGTAATACTCTCCACTCCTCGGTGCCACAAGATAATACGAGCCACTGAAACCTTCGTCGAAACCGACCGTATCCTGTAGAATACAATAGGGTTTTTCAGTGGTCATGGTTTCCGTAACCTTTATCGTTTCCAACGAATCGAGATGCAACCTGTAAGCCTGTGCATAACACAATGGATAACCACCAACATTATCCACCAAAGGAGTGGTAGCACTACCGAAACTGTCGCGCACGATGAACGGCAGAGTAATTTCTACCGCATGTGCTATCAACGTATCGTATGGCATTACTGCCAACGGATTGACAGCTTTTATATCAATAACATCCGAATATATTGCTCCAACTTCTGATGATGTTGCCACAAAGAAATAGGAAGCGGTTGTGTCCGCTTCAAACAGCAAACATTCTCCCGAATTACTGAAATCTTGCACAAACTGTATATCAGAAATATCTGTCGGAGTTTTATCAACTTGATAAACATACAATTTGGTATCTGATTTGGTATATTGCAAGGCTACCAAATCAGCAGAATCCAACGTCAATTTATACGCTTCTGCATGATAATTTTTACCGGTTTTACCAAACAGACCTGTTTTTCCTTTTACCAAACGTGTCGGTTTGCAACCAAACATCAATGAATCAATTTTTGGAAGAATCGTTTCATTGGTTGTACGCAAAAGCGAATCCAATCTAATAACCGTTGTATCCGACAGTTCTTTGTTGACATAATCAAATGCCAAATGATAATCTCCATCAGTATGATTCGACAAAAGTGTCAGATAATACTTGCCGGCTGCTACGTTCAATATGGTAGAAAAAGAAAATGCTTCTCCTCTCATATTGCCCAAGGGTAGTGTCAAAACTATAGATGATGGATCAAGTGATGGTGATGTTGATATAATCAGGTAAGGATAAAAACCTGTGTCTTTATACGACATCATCAACAATGTATCTTGCGGTACGGTAACATAATAACCGTAAGCAGGATAAATATTGCCACCCATTATTGGAACAACCACTTCGGTTGCTTTTGATACTATAAAAGTGGTATCCGTAGCAAACGGTAATGTATATTCCGTGTACATAGCCGGACGAGGCACTTCATTTACTACTAATGAATAATTTGCAGATGATACGCTTATCCAGTCTCTTACCAGCAAATAATAAGTATCCGTGCTGTCCGGAACAAAAGTCATTTCGGAAGTTACCGTCTTTGTATCGTCGTTATTATAACGATTTTCTTCTGCTATGGCATCATCATATTTGGTAAACGGATCAGCAAACAGACAAAGAGCAGCTTCATCATAATGCTCAAACGGAACTTGTGTAGTGAATGTAATATTATAATTGACACCTGCTTCCAAATGCACTGCATAGCCCGTACCGTAACCATCCCAGTTAGAAGTTGTAATGAAAGGATCTTTTAATATGGTCACTGTGCCATACGCTGTTTTGCCTACCGTTAACTGCTGCTTGTCGAAAAAGTCATTTGTAAGGCTGTCAATGTTTACATCTTCAAGTTTGGCAGGTAACGCACGGAAAGTATATGTGAAAGGTTGACCTTTTGTTTCATTAAACAAAGTTGCATAATACACTCCGGCTTTCAACGTATCGGTATAGTATGGATAACTCTCATTCCATCCATTTACCAACGGTCGTTGTATGGAGCTTGTATCATTCCACAAGTATATATATTGATCATAATCTTGCGATACAGCCTGCAATCCCAGCACAGTATCATTAGGCAATGTGAAACGGTAAGCCACATAATACGTCTGGAAATAATCGGAATAATTGGTAAATACACCGGTAGTATTCAAATATGGCAATGTAACATCTTGATATTCAAATACATCTTTCGGAGTTAATTCACCTTCTGTAATCTTTAATGAATAGGTTTTCCCCGTTGCTTGTGCCAAGAAGTAGCACGTATCAGGTGCTACGCCGCTATAAGGTAATGATAAAGCTCCTTGATAGTATAATTTGGCATTCATTTTACCAATAATCGACATATTAGAAGCGAAGATATTAATAGTAGTATCTTTTGCAGGTGTCCATTTGTAAGGAATAGCCTTTATATAATAGTTCAAACCCTCTGCTTTAACCAAAATAGTGTCTTCTTTGTCCGCCACATTGGCATTTTTAATGGAATAAGGAGCTTTGATTTCTTCAAATACCGGAGGATTAACATTGTTAATGACACTGCCGGCAAAAATATCCAGTGTATAAGGATATTGACCTATTCCTCCCGGTCGAAAGATATAGGTTCCTGCCTGTAGCGACACCGTAACAGGTAATTCATTCCCAAAAATAATGCCTTTGCTAAATTCGAAGCCATACTGAGTAAAGCCTAATGTTTCATTATATAATGAAACGGAAATAACGGTATCGGTAGGTACTGTTAAACGATAAACACGGTTATCATACAATATACCTGTTGAATGAAATGGTAAACGGGTAATCGTTATGGTGTCCACCGCTACATTGGTAGATTTTTGCCATGCCGTTGCATTTTTTGGTTGACCGATTTGTTGTTGACGCACCGGATTTACCAACGTTTTGCGTTTTTGCTGAGCATCTGCCACAGTCGTTTTTGGTGTAGGCGACATCAATTTAGATGCCCAAACATCCGATTTCGTGTCCTTGCGTTCGCGTGGTGTAGCAAAAAGCGCACCCACAGCCAAAAGGGCAACGAATAAACTTAAAAATAATTTTTTCGTCATAATTGATATAATTTGAGTTATTAAAAATTTCGAGAGGCAAAATTACAATAAATAGTTACACATCTTACGTTTTTTTACATAATTTAATTTTATAAATGTAAAAAATAATTATCTGAATCAAACAAGAAACAGGTAACCTCTTAAGTAAAAAACCTCAAAAGCTACTTATTTTGACTTTTGTAATTTTATAAAAAAACGGGAAAATAATCCGATAAACAGAGTACAAACAATTCCTGCTGCCAAATAACCTGTCCACAAAGGCAAATTAAAGCCTTCGGGAGCCACAAAAATATAGCACGAACAGACCGCCGTCATAAACAATGCCGGAATTAAACTGATCCAATAACATTTTTTTTCACGTGCCAGCCATACCGTAATAGCCCACAACGTAAACACTGCCAACGTTTGATTACACCATGCGAAATAACGCCAAATAATGCTGAAATCAACCTGAAGCAGACAAAAACAGATTAAAAACAATGGTAATCCTATTGCCAGGCGGTTAATAATGCGTTTCTGATTTATGTGCATAAAATCGGCCACTATCAAACGTGCCGAACGCAAAGCCGTATCGCCGGAAGTAATTGGAGCTGCCACAACCCCCAACACAGCCAATATACCACCTACAATTCCCAACCAGTTTTGTGAAATAGTATTGACCACTACAGCCGCACTGTTGTTGTGTTCACTCATAAAATGCGTAAAACCATCTACCGATCCCCAAAATGACGATGCCGCTGCTGCCCAAATCAATGCCACCACTCCTTCGGCAATCATGGCACCATAAAAACAGCGACGACCATATTTTTCGTTTTGAATACAGCGCGCCATCAATGGCGATTGTGTGGCATGAAAACCTGAAATTGCACCACACGCAATACTGACAAACATCATTGGAAACAAGGGATAGCCTTTCGGATGCCGACTGGCTAAGCCATCGGTTACTTCCGGAATCGGTGCTCCGTTAATAAACATTACCACCATAATACCAAGTGCCATAAACAACAATGCTGCACCAAATAACGGATAAACATGACCTATCACCTTATCAATAGGCAAAAGAGTTGCCAATATGAAATAGGAAAACACCATAACAATCCACCAAGTAGTGGAAACAGATGGCACCAAGCCGTTTAAAATGTCGGCAGGACCGGAAATAAACACCGTAGCCAGTAACACCAACAGTACCAAAGAAAAAACACGCATAAAACGTTTGACATGATTCCCAAGTTCTGCACCCACAAATTCGGGTAAGCTGGCTCCATTGTGTCTTAATGACAACATACCCGAAAAATAATCATGTACACCACCGGCAAAAATAGAACCAAACACAATCCAGAGAAACGCAGAAGGACCGTACATCGCACCCATAATGGCACCAAAAATAGGTCCCAAGCCTGCAATATTCAAAAACTGAATCAGGAAAACACGCCACCAGGGCAGTGGCACATAATCCACACCATCAGGATTGGTTAAAGCCGGAGTTTTTCGATTGACATCGACTCCAAACACACGCTCTACCACACGACCATAAACGATATAGCCGACAATGAGCAGAATAATTGAAGCAATAAAAGTGTACATTTTTTATCTTTTTATTTCTGTCGGGGAAATAATAATATGGGCGTACCCGTAAATTCCCAATTGGCACGCAGTTTATTTTCCAAAAAGCGCATATAGGGAAGTTTGATATACTGTGGCAAATTTGCAAAAAATACAAATGTAGGAACTTGTGTATCAGGTAGTTGTGCAACATATTTTATTTTCACGTATTTTCCTTTGTAAGCCGGTGGCGGATAGTTTTCTATCAAAGGCAAAAACAGTTCATTAAGTTTCGCTGTCGGCACTTTGCGTTTTTTGTTCTCGTACACCTGCATAGCGGTTTCCATTACCTTAAAAATACGTTGTTTGGTCAATGCCGAAGTAAAAATAATAGGGAAGTCGGTAAATGGCGAAAAGCGTTCGCGTATGGCATTTTCGTAAGTTTTGATGGCTTTTGTCGATTTATCTTCCACCAAATCCCACTTGTTGACACAAACGACCAAACCTTTACGATTTTTTTGAATAAGCGAGAAAATATTCAAATCCTGCCCCTCTATGCCACGCGTACCGTCAATCATCAAAATACAGACATCGGAACTTTCGATGGCACGTATGGCACGTATAACCGAGTAATACTCAATATCTTCGTTCACTTTCGCTTTTTTTCTGATACCGGCGGTATCTACCAAATAAAAATCGCGGCCAAACTTATTGTAACGCGCATAGATAGAGTCGCGTGTAGTTCCGGCAATATCGGTTACAATATGTCTATCCTCTCCTATAAAAGCATTTATGATAGAGGACTTTCCGGCATTTGGACGACCCACAACGGCAAAACGCGGCAAATCTTCCAACTCTTCAGGTGCTTCCGAATCAAAATGTTTGACCAGCTCGTCTAACACTTCGCCGGAGCCCAAACCATTGATGGCAGAAAGAATAAACGGCTCGCCCAATCCCAATTTATAAAATTCGGCAGCCTGATACTGTAAATCAAACGTATCAACTTTATTGGCAACCAAAATCACAGGTTTTTTGCTTTTTCGCAGAATGTTGGCTACCATTAAATCCAAATCGGTAATGCCGTTCAACACGTCCACCACAAACATAATGACGTCCGCTTCTTCGATGGCGATAGTTACCTGACGGTTAATTTCTTCTTCAAAAACATCTTCCGAATTGACCACCCAGCCTCCTGTGTCGATAACCGAAAAGTCGTGTCCGCACCACTCACTCAAACCGTACTGACGGTCTCGCGTGGTTCCGGCTTCTTCGTCCACTATGGCTCGCCGCGACTGTGTGAGGCGATTAAACAACGTTGATTTACCTACATTCGGACGGCCAACGATAGCTACTAAATTTCCCATTTTTCTTATTTTTTTAGGTTTATACAAGGGCGCCTGTTACTTTCGCAAGCAACTCCGTATCTCGCACAAGCGAGCGGACAAGCACCGACTAACACTATTTCAAAAACACTGCAATTATTCTGTTTTGTGTTCCAATTGATAACCGAAACCGCGCAATTTTTGCTCGCGGTTACGCCAATCTTTTTCCACTTTCACAAACAATTCCAAAAACACTTTCTTCTCAAAAAACGCCTCAATGTCTTTGCGCGCTTCTGTGCCAACTTTGCGAAGTGCCAACCCGCCTTTACCAATAAGGATTCCTTTTTGCGAATCGCGTTCGCAATAAATTACCGCACTGATACGCAACAAATTACCTTCTTCCTTAAATTGTTCCACCGCCACTTCTACCGAATACGGAATTTCTTTATCGTAATTCAGCAAAATTTTTTCGCGGATAATTTCCGTTACAAAAAAGCGTTCCGGTTTATCCGTCAGTGCATCTTTGTCGAAAAATGCCGGCGATTCGGGCAACAAAGCTTTTATATGCTTAAACAGCGGCTCTATATTAAATTTTGCTTTTGCCGAAATTGGAAAAATTTCAGCTTGCGGCAATTCGCTATGCCAAAAATCGACCAACTGTTCCAATTTGGGCTGGTCTATCAAATCGATTTTATTGATTACCAAAATGATTTTGGTGGTATCCTGCATTTTTTGAACTTTCTCCAAAAAAAAGGCATTTTTCTCAGCCGAATCGAGTACATCGGTTACGTACAGCAATACATCGGCATCGGTCAGTGCAGAATTGGAAAAGCCCAACATCGACTCCTGCAACTTGTAATTGGGTTTGAGTACACCCGGCGTATCCGAATAGACAATTTGGAAATCGTCGCCATTGACAATGCCCAAAATACGATGACGTGTTGTTTGAGCTTTAGAGGTAATAATAGAAATACGCTCGCCTACCAAAGCATTCATCAACGTCGATTTGCCAACATTCGGATTGCCGACAATATTTACAAAACCGGCTTTATGTGCCATAACTTACTGATTAATAAATTAATAAATTAACGCATTGCTAAACCCAAAATTTATCAAAACGATTTTACAAAGATAGTTAAAATAAAGGTACGGTGTACAAACGAATTTTCGCAGGTAAAAATGACAGAAATAAATCAGGGTTTCGCTAATAGCGAAACCCTGATTTCCTGTACAGACGTTTGCAAAACGTCTCTACTATTTTACTGCCACTTTCATGGTTTGGTTGCCAACTTTTACGATGTACAAACCTTGCGGAACACTTAATTCATAATTCGTAATTCGTAATTCGTAATTAATTAGCTGTCCGACAGAATTATACACATACACATCGGCATTGGCGTTATTTTCTATGACGATTTTGCCATCACGCACAAACACGCCTTCGATAACGGAAATATCCGATAAGGCATCTACTGTCTTTTTAAATGTAGCTGTATAGGTAACATTGGTAGTAACAGTAATGGTACGTTTTTTGATTTTATTGCCATCATTCCACTGTACAAATTCGTAACCACTGTTGGGAATGGCTTCTATAGTTGCCTGCGTAGCGTACGTATAGGTACCTGCACCGGTTACACTGCCCATTATAGAATCATTCACTTTAAGAGTAACCATATAACTGTCAATGGCAAATTCTGCCACAAATGTAGAATCCTGCGTTACCATTACCGTACGCGGATTATCGGTATTATCATCATTCCACTTTACAAAATGATAATGCGGATTCGCTGTTGCCTGAATTATTGCTTCTGAATTCGGACAGTACATACCACTGCCAATTACAGAACCCATAACAGACTGAGAAACCGATACTGTTACTTGAGGAGCCTCTATTGGCTTAATAACTTTTTTTACCGGACAGCAATAGTTTGGATTAAACCACTTATCACGTCATGCGAAGTGAATGTTTTTTTCTGTTTCGAAACCAAATCCGCAATTTGTTTTGAAATTGTCTGAATATTACTCATAATCATAAAATTGAATTAATATCCCTACTCACTTTATGGCTTTTCGGTTACTCCGTTAGTTTTTTAATTTTGTAAATATAAGAGAAACAATTTATTAAAAATCAAATTGCTGCTATCCAATGTGGTTACACTTTTGTATCCAATTTGGATTATTTATCAGAAAAGTGCTAAATTCTATTATTTTTTAAAATAATCATCAAAAAAATTATAATCCAAAATTTGCGAGATGTGTTGCAGCAAGATGGTGTCGAGATTGGGTTTTCTGAATATTTTGTACATATTGTTGCGTGTACACGGAATCTGTCGGGCTAACCATGTTACACTGCGCCCCTGTTCGTACAGTTTTGCACGAATAAGTTTGCCAATATGTACTTGAACCGGTACAAGCATAAAAAAAGCGTAGAAACTGTTGTTACTCATTCTACGCATAAAGGTCTTCGCATTACCCATCAAGTATGAACGAGCAACGCAAGTGCCTACGCTGAATATTTCATGCCTAAAACCGACATGAAACCTTCATTGGCATTTACGTCACACTGTTTCTCTACTTGACTTGTTAAAACCTGCGAAGTTCTTATGCGTCAAAAAAAACAAAGCGCAATAAACGCTGTTATGTAAGTTGTTCTACTGTCGAAATTTACCGACGTAACTGTTTGAACAACCGTGCAAAGATACTAAATTTAGTTAGAACAACGATAAATATTGTTATTTCAACAACAGATAAAATTGCATTGACAAAATCTACATTTATTTCCAAAATACCTTACAGGTCATCATTGCTTTTTTGTACCTTTGCGTCTCAATCTTTTAGCAAAAATGGTACAGGACAAATTGTGGTCGAAAAGTTTTGTTTGTGCATGCTGCGGCAATTTTTTGCTGTGTTTTGCCTTTTATCTCTTATTGCCATTGTTGCCGCTCTATCTTATAGAAACTTTTCAGACAGGAAAAGCCGAAGTCGGCATCATACTTTCGTGCTATACGGTGGCCGCCTTGGCCATTCGTCCGTTTTCGGGTTTCATTCTCGATGCTTTCAACCGCAAACGTGTTTACCTGCTGACCTATTTTCTATTTGTCGTTATATTTTTTGGTTACACCTACTCCAAACTTATAGCTCTGTTTGTGGTATTTCGTATTTTACACGGCTTCATTTTCGGTACGGTAACCACCGCCGGCAACACTATTGTGGTGGACATTACGCCATCAAGTCGCCGCGGCGAAGGCTTGGGCTACTATGGTGTCGCCAACAATTTGGCAATGGCTACGGGACCGATGTTGGCACTTTTCATGCACGACGCTTGCAGCTACAATACCATTTTTTACACCGCTATCGCATTTGGCACCTTGGGGCTGGTGTTTGCAAGTTGCATAAAAGTACCACGCAAAGTGCCAACTGTTGATAAAGAACCTGTTTCATTAGACAGATTCTTTTTGAAAAAAGGATTGCCGGCAGGTTTCAGTCTGATGTTTCTGGCAGTTCCGTACGGAATGACTACCTCGTATGTGGCTTTGTACGGGCAGGAATTAGGTATTGCTGCCAGTATGGGACTGTTTTTTACCATTATGGCTGTCGGCCTGATAGCTTCACGGCTTTTTTCGGGAAAAATGGTTGACAAAGGCAAAATTCCGTTGGTAATCAATATCGGCATTGTAATTTCTATTGCTGCATATATCTTGTTTACACTGTTACATTGGGTTGCCTTATACAATTTGCAGCTATGTACCATCTTGTTTTTCAGTGTTCCTGCCATGTTGGGTGTTGGTTACGGCATGATGTTTCCTGCATTTAACACGCTGTTCGTCAATTTGGCTCCAAACAACCGTCGGGCAACTGCAAGTTCTACGTATCTGACCAGTTGGGATATCGGCATCGGTATCGGTTTGGTAGTTGGCGGGCGTTTGGCTGACGTAGGCTGTGGCTTGTGGCTGTCATTCGGAGCTGGGTGCATATCCAACTGTATTGCTTATGTTCTGTTTAGCAGTTATGCCATTCCACATTTTCTTAAAAACAAACTGCGATAACAGAAAAACACTCCTCAACTAATTTATTTATTTGAATAAATAATTTTTTATTTCGCCGTTTAACCTTTTGTTATTTTCTATATCTTTGTACACTTCTTTAATAATTTAATATGAATAGCGTTTTCATTTTATTGAACAACTTAAACGACTGGAAACCATATTATGAGACTGACAGCATTATGTTTCTTTCCGATTATTTGGAACACCGGTATGAAAGCAGAAAACCACAATTAGTCATCAATCTTGCCAACGATTACAGCTACAATTCGGAGGGCTATTATTGTTCGCTTTTGGCTCAGGCTCGCGGACATCGCGTACTTCCGGCTGTAGAAACGCTCAATAAGTTGGAAAGCGGCACGGGCATCCGAATGAGCGATACTTTGCAAAAGCAATGCTATCAATGGATTTGCCACAATAATATTACCGACAACATTTGGTATCTGAATATCTATTTTGGTACTTGCAAAGAAAAAGGACTTGAAAAAATAGCCCGTTTCATATTCGACAACTACCCGTGTCCCATGTTGCGCGTAACATTTAACACAAATGTACGCAATCAGATAGAAAATGTCCAGTCCGTAGCTTTGCCGGACTTAACCGATAAAGAACAAGATGAATTTGCCACTGCGTTGGATAATTTTAACAAAAAGGTGTGGCGTTCACCACGCAGCAGCCGTTCACCACGCTACAGTTTGGCAATACTATATGACCCTGCCGAAAAATTTCCACCCAGCGACACGGCTGCCATGCACAAGTTTTTAGACGTCGCCAAACGTATGAACATTCATGCAGAATTGATTACAGAAGAAGATGCGTTGCGCTTAATGGAGTTCGATGGATTATTTATTCGTACTACAACTTCGCTCAACCACTATACATTCCATCTGTCACAAAAAGCCGCTCTCAACGATATGGTGGTAATAGACGACCCTGAATCTATCATTCGCTGTACCAACAAAGTATATCTGTGCGAATTGTTCGAAAAAGGAAAAATTTCGGCTCCACAGTCGCTGTTACTATTTCGTTCCGACAAAATGACATTTGATGAAATCAGTGCACAAGTAGGTACGCCTTTTATCATTAAAATTCCCGATGGCTCTTTCTCTATCGGCATGTATAAAGTTTCCAATGAAACAGAATTAGACAATGCGCTGAAAATTTTGTTTGAACGATCGTCCATTCTGCTGGTACAAGCGTTTACACCAACAGAATTCGACTGGCGTATCGGCATTTTGGACGGGGAACCATTATTTGCCTGCAAATATTATATGGCAAAAGGACATTGGCAAATTTACAACCATGCGGTAACCGGTAAAAATTTGTGCGGACCTTGGGAAACCATTCCTATTTATCAAGTTCCGCCAAAAGTAGTGGATTTAGCTTTAAAAGCAGCCGGCTTGATAGGTAAAGGCTTGTATGGCGTCGATTTAAAAGTGGTGGACGGCAAACCAATGGTTATAGAAATTAATGATAACCCAAGCATTGACCACGAAGTGGAAGATGCCGTTTTGGGAGATGAGTTGTATTACCGTATCTTAAATTATTTCGTTCACAAACAAAGTCAAAAACAAGTCGGATTATGACAGGTGTTAAAAAAGCCACATCGACCGATTTAGATGCTATTGTAGCCATCGAAAATGCCTGTTTCACCGACGATCGTTTTTCACGTCGCCAATTAGGCTATTTAATAACCAAAGCCCAAGGTGCTTGTTTTATTATATCCCGAAACAACTCTGTAAAAGCCTACATTTCAGTTATTTATAAAAACAACACTTCTAATTTGCGCATTTATTCCATCGCTGTTTTGCCCGAAGCAAGAGGTCGCGGATTTGGACAAATGCTGATAGACAAAAGTAAAACTTTTGCAAGGGAACAACATTGTAGTAAAATAACATTGGAAGTAAAAACTACTAATGCCGGTGCATTGGCATTGTACAAAAAAAACGGATTTCAAATTAACGGCATTATCCCAAATTATTATCATGACGGCACAGCAGCCTATCACATGATACTGAATTTAAAATAAGAACGGGGAAAAATTATTTGATAACAAAAATCTCTTCGTCGGGGCATTTCATAAAGTATTCTTCACGCGCAAGTTTCTCCAGTTCGTCAATGCTTGACCCGTAAAGTTCTATCTGTTTCTTGTCATTATCTATTTTCTTTTTGTAATAATTAATGTCCGACTCCATTTCTGCAATCTGATACTTTGTTTTGGCACGTTCAATCCAATTGTGCTGATCAAAAAACAGACAATAAATTACAAATACAATAATGACAATAATGTATTTATTGGTTATGGCATATTTCACGTATGTCCAAAAACTTTTCTTCTCTTCCATAAGTTACTTGTCCTTTAAATTTTGCAAAGATATTCAATTTCTCCAAAAACAAGTCACATCAAAACTGTTTTTTTATAAAATGTTTGTATATTTGCAGTAAATAATCGACACAATGGAATCTTATATTGTTTCTGCCAGAAAATACCGTCCGCAAACTTTTCGATCGGTAGTCGGACAAAGTGTACTGACTACTACACTAAAAAATGCCATCGCTCAAAATCATTTGGCTCACGCTTACTTGTTTTGCGGTCCACGTGGAGTTGGAAAAACCACCTGCGCCCGTATTTTTGCAAAAACCATCAACTGTATGCACCTTACAGCCGACGGCGAAGCCTGCAATGAATGTGAATCGTGCAAAGGTTTCAACGAACAACGTTCATTCAACATACACGAATTGGATGCGGCTTCAAATAATTCTGTTGACGATATTCGTGCTTTGGTCGATCAGGTACGCATTCCGCCACAAATAGGCAAATACAGCGTTTACATTATTGATGAGGTTCACATGCTTTCAACAGCAGCTTTCAACGCTTTCTTAAAAACATTGGAAGAGCCACCGGCACATGCCATCTTTATTCTGGCAACTACAGAGAAACATAAAATTATTCCTACCATACTTTCGCGATGCCAAATCTACGACTTCAACCGCATACGCATAGCCGACATGGTGGAACATTTGCAATACATTGCACAACAAGAAGGCATTACCGCCGAAGAAGAAGCTCTCAATGTAATTGCACAAAAAGCTGACGGAGCCATGCGCGATGCACTTTCCATTTTCGATCAGGTGGTCAGTTTTTGTGGTACCAACATTACTTATAAAGATGTCATCGCCAACCTGAATGTGTTGGATTACGAATATTATTTTCGCTTGGTTACCTGTTTTCTGAAAGGAGAAGTAACTACTTCGTTACTAATCTTCAACGAAATATTAAACAAAGGCTTTGATGGACAACATTTTATTTCAGGCTTGGCAGCACACTTCAGAAATTTATTGGTCAGTCGCGACCCCGAAACCATTGTCCTGTTGGAAGTAGCAACTTCCGTAGCCGAACAATATCAACAGCAGGCTCAACAATGCACACCCGAATTTATTTATAAAGCTTTGGAATTATCCAACGATTGTGATTTGAATTTCAGACAAAGCAAAAACAAACGTTTATTGGTGGAACTTTTGTTGGTTCGCTTGTGCCAACTGACAAGTAACACACCTACGCCGGGAAAAAAAAGTGACATAAAACCTATTGCACTTGAAACGCCGACGACAACACCACAGACAACGGTACAAACGCCGCCAAAAACGGCAAATAACGTTTCCATGCCAAAAACAACTTTTCCCGAAACGGTAAAAAGCATAAAAACACAAACTGCCGCACCTGTACACATCTCCATATCGCAACCTAAAAAAAGCGAACCGACAGCCACGGCAGAAGTCAAGGAACAACCTGTCGCAAAAGAAAAACAACAGGAGCCGTTTACCGAAACCGCTCTGACATCTGCATGGAAAGCTTATGCCGACACTATCGCCGACGAAGCACATACCTGTAATACCATGCTCAATTTCCTTCCACACAAAAACGGGACTATTTGCTCTGTGATTCTCATCAATACCATGCAGCAGAAAGAATTGCAAACACACATGACAAAACTGACCGATTTTTTAAGAGAAAAATTGCATAATGATGATGTAACCGTTCAAATGAAAGTAGATGAATCGCAAGTAAAAAAAATGGCGTTCACTCCGGCTGAGAAATTAAACGCCATGATAGACAAAAATCCTGCAATCAACTCATTGAAACAGCAATTGGATTTGTCGTTGCTGTAATTAATTCAGTTCCAGCAAAAACGGCAAACGCGCCTGCATACCACAACTGTTTTTCACTTGTTCGGCATAATGATAATATGTATAATCATTGCCCAAGGTCTCTTTTAGCATATTGACCTTTATAGAAGAAAATTCTTCCATCAACTCGGCCAAAATATCTTTCTTGGCAGGATATTCTTTTATCATATAATCTGTCAGCTCCGCTTTTTCTATGGCTATGGCTATGGCAGTATCCAAACCTCCAATGGCATCGACTAAACCAAGACGCTCGGCTTCTATACCACTCCAGACACGTCCCTCGCCTATGGCTTTAATAGAATCTATCGACATTTTGCGACCATCGGCACAACGTTTCACAAAAGTTTCATAACCTTCATTGATATATTGTTGAAGAAGCGCATTTTCCGTTGCTGTAAGCGGACGCGAGAAATCGCCAAAATCACTCAACTTATTAGTTTTTACGCCATCAAAATTGACACCAAGTTTTTGAGTCAAGCCCTGAACATTCGGGAATAAACCAAAAATACCGATAGAACCTGTAATGGTATTCGGCTGTGCCACAATCACATCGGCGGCACACGACATATAATAACCACCCGATGCCGCATAACCACCCATCGACACAATCAACGGTTTTTTAGCTTTTAAAACCGTAGTGGCATGCCACATCTGCTCCGAACCGTAAGCACTTCCTCCGCGCGAATTTACGCGTAAAACAACGCATTTTACATTGTCATCATCTGCCAATTTCAATAACTCTTTGGTAATTTTCTCCGAATCCATACCCGATTCATCATTGCCATCAATTTCTCCATTGGCATACAAAACCGCAACCTTGTTTTTAGAATATTTTTCAACAGTTTTCACATGCATCATCTGTTTCAAATTAATCAGTTCCACCTCGTCCGAAGCAGTCAGATGTTCCAAAATAGTTTCCATCTCATTACGATAAACCAGCGAATCGACCAAATGTAGAGCAACCGCCTCCGAAGCATCTTGTAGGAAGGTGCCATTATCGGCAAATTCGTCAAAAACAGCCGGCATCACTTGCCGCGATGGTGCAATCACAAAACGGTAATTAGTCCAAATAGAATTTGACAAAGCATTTAACTGCAAACGATTGGCATCACTCATGGAAGTATTGATGTAGGGTTCTACCGCCGATTTGTACGTCCCAACTTTCACCACCTGCATTTTGATTCCGAGTTTATCCAACAAATCTTTGACAAAAACTGTACGCATGGATAATCCGGTAATCATAAGATGACCATAAGGATTTAGTAACACAGAGTCGGCTACCGAAGCCACCATATAATTTCCCTGCGAATAGGTATCGGAATAGCTGACTACAAATTTGCCGGTTTTCTTAAATTGCATCAAGGCATTTCTGATTTCGAGCAATGCAGCAGGCGAAGCAGAAAATGAAGGATCGCAATCCAAATAAATACCCTCAATATTGGCATTTTCGGATGCCGTACGAATACCTTTAAGAATTTCGTCCAACCCTATTGTTTTTTGCGAATCATTTAAAGTCCCCATCAAAAAATGAAGGCTGTTTTCTTCGGCACGTTCAGTCAAAACTCCACCCAACTTAAGATGAAATACGGAATTTGGCTTAACGGACACTTCCGCTTCCGACGCAGACATTAACGCTCCAACAACAGAAGCGGACAGAAAAAACAATGCAAAAGCAAATATCATTAATCCGACTACCGTGGCAAATGCCATTTTGAAAAATTCTTTCATGATTTTTTTATTTAATAATGAATACTCAAAAAAAAAACAGTTTTAATTTTGATATATCAGTTCAAGCAAAGTTTGTCCTATTACTTTAAGTGTGTTTTTATCAATTATGTCCATATCATCATTTTGTGTATGCCAATAATCGCCAAAACCGCTTTCCGATGGACAATACTGAATAATGTCAACCATAGGTATGCCTGCCAATTCATTAATATAATAATGATCGTCGATAATATAACCGCCCAACTCATTAATAAAATAGTTACCATAACCTAATCGTTCGGCACATTGCCAAATTTTATCCACCACCAAAGCTGCATAATGTACAGAATAACGTTCCTTGTAGAACATCGCATCTTTTGCTCCTACCATATCCAGCAATATGCCATATTCTGCCCTATAATTCTTAACATGCGGGGTTTGTGCCCAATATTGCGAACCCAAACACCATGTATGCTGCTTTGTTTGACCCTGAAAAAACTGCGGTGTACCGGAATCTTCCATATCAAACAACACAATATCAACACCAATATTCGGTTTTGCAAAAGAGATTTGTCGTGCCAGCTCCATCAATACTCCACAACCACTTGCGCCGTCATTAGCACCTAAAATAGGTTTGTACCAATTCGCCTCATCTGAGTCATTGTCGGAATACGGACGCGAATCCCAATGAGCACAAAGCAAGATGCGTCTTTTCTCGGCTTCGTTAAAGGAAGCAATAATATTTTTTGCTTTGATAATTTTCCCGTCAAACCGCTCTACCACACCTTGTTGTACCTGCGTTTTTACTCCAAACCGACTAAAGGCTGATACAAAATAATCGGTACAACGAGCATGTGCTTTCGATTCGGGAACACGAGGACCAAAAGCAACCTGTTGTGCCACAAACAGATAAGCCGAATCCGCATCAAACACCGGCACTACCAATGGAACCTTTTGCTCTACCGATTTCTCAGATTTTACGGTTTCTTCGGTTGCCTTTGCCTTGTTAAGCCCACAAGAGCAAAACAAAAACAATGTCAAAAGCGGTAATAACATCTTTTTCATCATTTTTTTTCGTCTGTTTCCTGATACCAGCCGGCATACATAGCATAGTTATGTGCAATTTTCCGGTTTATCTCTTTCGACTGTTTTTCATCTACTTTTTTCACACATTTAGCGGGGACACCTGCCCAAATAGTATTTGGTTCTATTACCGTATTGCTCAAAACCAGTGCATTGGCAGCCACAATTACACCCTCACCAACAACAGCTCCATCTAAAACCGTTGCACCCATACCTATCAAAGCATAATCGCCTATTTTGGCACCATGAATTGTAACATTATGACCCACAGAAACATAATCGCCTATTTCAATAGTTGATTTTTGATAAAGCGTATGCAACACCGCGCCATCTTGTATGTTCACGTGATTGCCAATACGAATGGAATTAACATCACCACGCAACACCGCATTAAACCAAATGCTGCAACCTTCACCTATTACCGTATCGCCGATAATGGTAGCATTTTCGGCCAAAAAACAATTTTCGCCAATTTGAGGAGAGAATCCTCGTACCGATTTTATAAGTGCCATAATAGTTGTATAAATATGAATGCAAAATTACATGTTTTCATTCAACTATTCTCAAAATTCTGATTTTTTTGCACTTTTTCATCGTTTCGTTTCAAAAAACAACTCCCCAAAAACTCCTTTTTGACTATAATTTAAGCTTTTAAATTATTTAATTAACAGAATTTGGCTAAATAAACAAAAAACGATACTCTGCTTAAAATAAGATATTTAATGTTATATACATACTGTTTTATGTATCAAAAATAAGCACAAAAACACTGTTTTGTGCATAATTTGTGCATTTTTATGCCAAATATGTAATGGTATATGAAAAAAAATGGTTTCCTTTGCAATTCAAAATTGAATAATTATTTTTTACTAACTAAAACAATTAAAATCATGTCAGAAATTGCAGACAAAGTAAAAGCTATCATTGTAGAGAAATTAGGTGTTGAAGAATCGGAGGTTACTCCGGAAGCAAGTTTTACAAGTGATTTAGGTGCCGACTCTTTGGATACGGTTGAATTAATCATGGAATTTGAAAAAGAGTTTGATATCCAGATTTCTGAAGATGTAGCAGAAAAAATTCTAACAGTTAAAGATGCTGTGAGCTATATCGAAGAAGCCACCAAAAAATAATCTTAAATGGAATTAAAAAGAGTAGTAGTAACAGGCTTAGGTGCAATTACCCCATTGGGAAATAATGTCACGGAAACGTGGACTAATTTACTAAAAGGAGTAAGCGGTTCTAAACCTGTTACTTCTTTTGACACTACTAACTTTAAGACTAAATTTGCATGTGAGGTCAAAGATTTTGATCCCACACTTTATTTGGACAAAAAAGAGGTTCGTAAAATAGACCGATTCTCTCTATTTGCTATTGTGGCAGCCACAGAAGGCATCGCCGATGCAGGTCTCAATCTTGAAAAAGAAAATCTGGATAAGATTGGAGTTATTTGGGGTAACGGAGTTGGTGGAGTCAATTCGTTTCAGGAAGAATTATGTGCTTATTATACTCAAGAAGAAGGGAAACGTATTCCACGATTCAATCCTTTCTTTACCACACGTATGATAAGTAACCTTGCACCCGGATCCATCTCTATCAAATTTGGTTTGAGAGGACCAAATTTTGCGACAGCTTCTGCTTGTGCTTCATCTACCAATTCTATTATTGACGCTTTCAATTATATCAGATTAAATAAAGCAACTGTAATGGTTACAGGAGGTTCCGAAGCATGTATTTGTGCAACAGGAATTGCCGCATTTAATGCCATGTTTGCTTTATCTACCCGCAACGATTCGCCGGAAAGTGCGTCAAGACCTTTCAGTAAAAGTCGTGATGGATTTGTAATGGGCGAAGGCGGTGCCTGCCTTATTTTGGAAGAATACGAACATGCCAAAGCAAGAGGCGCACACATCTATGCAGAAATTGTGGGAGGAGGTTTAAGTGCCGATGCCTATCACATTACAGCACCACAACCGGACGGATTGGGAGCAGCGACTGTTATGCGTAATGCCCTCGAAGATGCAGAAATGCAACCAAGCGATATTGATTATATCAATTTGCATGGAACATCTACTCCTTTGGGCGACATTGCTGAAGTGAAAGCCATACAGCATGTTTTTGGCGACAGCGCATACAAAATGAATTTAAGTTCGACAAAATCGATGACAGGTCACTTACTTGGTGCCGCCGGTGCTTTGGAAGCCATGATTTCGGTTTTATCGGTAAAAAATGACATTGTGCCGCCTACCATTAATTTTACCGAAGGCGACGAAGACCCTGAAATTGATTATAAACTCAATTTTACATTTGAGAAACCGCAACACCGAACAGTGCGTGCGGCCTTATCGAATAATTTCGGTTTTGGAGGACACAACGCCAGCGTTATTTTCAAGAAACTATAAAACAGACAAACAGATTTTGGATAGAAAGCTCTTCATGTTTGTTCAAGAAGGGCTTTTTATTGTTTATATAGAATAAAATTAATCTATTATGGATGAACAAATTAAGCAAATAGCACGTCGTTTGGCAGGGTTGCGTGATTCTTTAGATTTAAGTATTGCAGAAATGGCACAAAGTATTGCTATTTCACAAACCGAGTATGCTCAATACGAATCGGGAAACTTTGATATTCCAATGAGTGTTTTATGTAAAATAGCCCAAAATTTCGGAGTAGAAACCTCTACACTTGTAAGCGGCACAGAACCTCATGCTCAAGCCTATTTTTTAACACGCAAAGGAAAGGGTGCTTCCATAGAACGCACAAAAGCATACAAATATCAGGATTTGGCAAGCGGTTTCAAAAATGCCAAATCGACGCCTTTTGAAGTAACGGTAGAACCTAACGACAATCCTATGCACCTCAATCAACACGAAGGTCAAGAATTTAACTACGTACTTGAAGGTAAACTGATGTTGCACATTGCAGACAGTGAACTGATTTTGAGTGAAGGCGACAGTATCTATTTTGATGCGCAGAAACCTCACGGAATGAAAGCGTTAGACAACAAGGAAGTACGATTTTTAGCTATAATAATTTAAACACATGATAGAAAAATTTCTTCCAAGAAAAGAATTTGAAAGTCTTGAAGATTTCAAAGCCAATTTTAAGATAAATGTGCCTGAAAATTTCAACTTCGCCTACGATGTAGTGGACGAATGGGCGCGCATCCAGCCAAAAAAACGCGCTATCTGCTGGACAAACGACAATGGTGACCATGTGGACATCACTTTCGACGAATTGCGCCACCATAGCGATATTACTGCTTATTATTTTCAGAAACTCGGCATTGGCAAAGGCGACAGAGTAATGCTTATTTTGAAACGTCGTTTTGAGTTTTGGTTTTCCATTATTGCTCTGCACAAATTAGGCGCAGTGTGCATTCCTGCAACCCATTTACTGACAAAAAAAGATATTGTTTACCGCTGCAATGCCGCAGGTATCAAAATGATTGTAGCTGTAGATGATGATTTTGTTATAAACGAAATTAATGCCGCACGCCCCGATTGTCCGACCATAGAACATCTGATTGCTGTCGGTAACCAGTGTCCGGACGGATGGAAAGATTTTCATGCAGGAACACGTCATTCAAAAATATTTGTACGTCCCGAAAATGTCAATACAAACAATGATATTTCATTACTTTATTTTACGTCTGGAACGACCGGCAACCCCAAAATGGTTGCACACGATTTTACTTATCCGCTGGGACACATTGTTACCGCAAAATATTGGCAAAATCTACACGAAGGCAGTTTACATCTGACCGTAGCCGACACAGGCTGGGGAAAAGCTGTTTGGGGGAAACTGTACGGACAAATGATTGTTGGAGCTACCGTTTTTGTTTACGACCACAATAAGTTTGCGGCAGCAGATTTACTTTCCATGATTGAGAAATACAAAATCACTTCGTTTTGTGCTCCTCCAACCATATACCGTTTCATGATAAAAGAAGATTTGACAAAATACGATTTATCTTCATTGGAATATGCCACCATAGCAGGCGAACCATTAAGCCCGACTGTTTTCAATGCTTTTTATAAAGCCACCGGAATAAAACCGATGGAAGGCTTCGGACAAACGGAAACCACACTGACCATTGGTAATTTTCCTTGGATGGAACCGAAACCCGGATCGATGGGCAAACCCAGCCCTGCTTACGACTTGGACATTGTTACATCTGACGGACGTTCTGCCGAGGCAGGCGAACAAGGCGAAATTATCATTCGAACAAATGCAGGAAAACCTGCTGGCTTGTTCAAAGGCTACTTCAGAGATGACGAACGCACCAAACAAATTTATTCAGACCATATTTACCACACGGGAGATGTGGCATGGCGCGACGAAGACGGTTATTTTTGGTTTGTCGGACGTACCGACGATGTTATCAAAAGTTCCGGCTACCGCATTGGTCCTTTCGAAGTAGAAAGTGCACTGATGGCTCACCCTGCCGTTTTGGAATGTGCCATTACAGGTGTTCCCGATGAGATAAGAGGACAAGTGGTAAAGGCCACCATTGTACTAACCAAAGAGTATCGTAATGCCGATAAAGAGGCGCTGATTAAAGAAATACAGAATCACGTTAAGCACGTCACGGCTCCGTACAAATATCCACGTGTGGTAGAATTTGTAGATGAGTTGCCCAAAACCATCAGTGGAAAAATACGCCGTAGTGCCATACGCGACAATAAGGTATAAAACTGCAAAATAAAAAAACACAAATAATGCTGTACGAATCTATTGTTTTTGGTCCAATAAAAAGCCGTCGTTTAGGTATCTCATTAGGAATCAACTTATTACCAACAACAGCTAAAATATGTTCATTTAACTGCATCTACTGTGAATGTGGTTTTAATTTTACGAACGAAGCTGCACATTGTCCTACACACACCGAAGTAGAAAACGCGTTGAATAATGTTTTGTGGCAAATGGCAAACGAAGGAAAACATATTGATTCACTGACATTTGCGGGGAATGGTGAACCAACCTTACATCCCGATTTCGACAAGATTGTCGATGCCACCATTTGCTTGAGAAACAGATATTATCCAAATGCCAAAATCAGTGTTTTATCTAATTCCACCATGCTGCACCGCCCTAAAGTGGTAGCTGCACTAAAAAAAGTAGATAACAACATTTTAAAACTTGATTCGACCATTTCAAAAACCGTAAGAATACTCAACCAACCGGTCAACGAAAAATTTGACATTAAGGAAATCATCGAACAGCAAAGACAATTCAACGGGCAACTGATTATTCAGACATTTTTCGTAAAAGGCACTTACAATGGGCACTCTATCGACAACTCTACCGAAAAGGAAGTAGAAGCATGGTTAGACGCCATCAACCGTATTCGCCCGAAATCAGTCGAATTGTACTCATTAGACAGAGTTCCGCCGGTAAGCACTCTGCAAAAAATAGACGGCGAAACACTGAAAAAAATTGCCTCGCGCGTAGAAGATTTAGGTATTTATACTTCCGTTATCTTATAAACTCATGCAAACAAATTCCCTGCTCCAAGAGGTTATAACTACACTGAAAGGTAATAAAATTCTGCTGTGTCCCCTCAATTGGGGATTGGGACATGCAACCAGATGTGTACCTATTGTGAACGCATTGATACAAGCAGGCAAAGAAGTTGTAGTGGCAGCAGACGGATTTGCTTTGGAGTTTCTCAAACAGGAATTTCCACATCTGCAAACTATTAAATTTTCGGGAATGCAAGTAGAATACAGCAACAGCGATTCACAAAACAAGATTCTTGCAAAAAACATCCCCTACTTCATCAAAAGTATTGCCACCGAACACAAACAATTGCAGAAAATCGTTGCCCAACATCATATCAACACCGTCATCTCCGACAATCGTTTCGGATTGTGGCACAAACATATCGAAACAGTTTATATTACGCACCAGTTACTTGTAAAAATGCCTCCCGAACTGAAATTTGCCGAACGATTTGTGTGGCATATTCATCGTCGCATTATTTCCAAATACAATCATTGCTGGATTCCCGATGTTTCGGGCAAAGACAATTTATCGGGCGACTTGTCACATCTGTACCCATTGCCAAAGAATGCTGCATTTGTAGGATGGTTGTCGCGCTTTCAACAACAACCGCAAGACTCCTCAAAAACTTCTCCTTACGAAGTAGTAGCATTGCTGTCGGGACCGGAACCACAACGCAGCATATTGGAACAAAAATTGGTCAACTACCTACAACGCAGCCTGTTCCCGTCGCTTATTGTACGCGGAATACCCTCAAAAATAACCGATAAGATGAAGATTGCCAATATCGATTTGATCTCGCACATCAACACGCAAGAGCTACAGCAGCTTATCGTAAATGCACCGACCGTTATCTGCCGTTCTGGATATTCTACTCTGATGGACTTAATGACATTGGGAAAAAAAGCCGTTCTTATCCCTACTCCGGGACAAACCGAACAAGAATATTTAGCAGAAAATTTGAAAGAGAAGGGTTTTAAAATTCTACTTCAAAACGAACTGTAATATTTCCAACCAACAAATTAACAAAATCCACAAGCATTCGGCGACACCAATCATTCAAGTCATCGAAAGTCTTTAGTTGCCTAAAATGCCACACGATAGAATCGCGCGGCAACAAAGGGCTAACCGAATGTTATATTGTTTTTTTTGTAATCACCTACAATTTTTTCAAAAAAATCAACTGCTTTTCAAAAAAATACGTTACCTTTGCAACGTTTTTGTTGCGATTAGCAATTTTAAAAGACTTGTTGATATGAAATCTTTGTTTTTTAGCTATTTTTATTTTTACTTTTACATTAGCTGTAAGAGCAGGATTTTGTATAATTAAATAGAATTAATTTATTTCAAAAATCAATCCTGCTCTAAAGAGTAGGATTTTTTATTTTTTATGTATGCAAAAGGTGGCAATTCAGGGATTTGAAGGCTCGTACCACGATAAAACGGCACGTATTTTTTTCGGTAACAACATAGATATTGTACCCTGTGATACTTTCAAAATGCTGGTAGAAAAGGTACGGTCGGACTCTGAAATTTTGGGCACTATTGCCATCGAAAATACCATTGCAGGAAGTTTGTTGCAAAACTATAATCTTATCAAAGATCAATCGTTGGTCATTGTCGGTGAACATAAATTGCGCATAAAACATTGTTTGGCAGTATATCCGGGACAAACATTATCGGAAATTAAAGAAGTACATTCGCACTATATGGCATTGTTGCAATGCGAAGATTTTCTTGCACAGCACCCTGAAATAAAATTGGTAGAGTCGGACGATACCGCTAAAAGTGCTTACGAAATAGCACAAAATAAACAATTGGGAGTTGCTGCTATTTGTAATGCCGATTCTGCACGCAAATTCGGTTTGGAAATCTTGGCAGACGGCATAGAAACCAACAAACACAATTTTACGCGATTTCTAATGATTGCCAACATTAAAAACACCAAATACCAACTTGCCAAAGAGGAATGCAACAAATCATCACTGGTATTTTCGTTGCCGCACGAAGAAGGAAGTTTGTCGAAAGTATTGACGATATTGTCGTTTTATAATATCAATTTAACCAAAATCCAATCATTGCCGATTGTCGGACAAGAATGGGAATATCTGTTTTATATTGATGTACTTTTTGATGATTATCATCGTTATTTACAGGCAATAGAAGCCATTCGTCCACTTACAAGGAATATTAAGATTTTGGGAGAATATAAAGAAGGGACTCAAACCATTTAAAAAAATGAAGAGATGAAAGAAGCCGTTATGTGTGCAAATCGCTTGGCATTGGTTCAAGAATATTACTTCTCGCGCAAATTGAAAGAAGTGGCACAAATGAATGCCGAAGGTAAAGATGTGATTTCACTTGGCATCGGGAGTCCCGATATGCCACCATCGGAAGCTGCCGTGAAAGCATTATGTAACAGTGCCGTAAAAGCAGATGTACATGGTTACCAGCCTTATACGGGTATTCCGGAATTGCGACAGGCTTTTGCCGATTTTTATAAAAAATGGTATGGCGTAACGCTGAATCCTGCCAACGAAATTCAACCGCTTATTGGTTCGAAAGAAGGGATCCTACATATTACCCTTGCGTTTGTGAATCCCGGAGAACAGGTTTTGGTGCCAAATCCCGGATATCCAACTTATACATCACTCAGTAGCTTGCTTGGTGCAGAAGTTATTCATTATGATTTAACAGAAAAAAATGGTTGGTTACCCGATTTTGACGCGTTGGAAAAAATGGATTTGAGTCGTGTAAAACTGATGTGGACAAACTATCCGCACATGCCTACAGGTACCAATGCCAGTTTGGATTTGTATCGGAAATTGGTAGCCTTCGGTAAAAAGCACAATATTGTTATTGTCAATGATAATCCTTACAGCTTTATTTTAAACCGCAAGCCAATCAGCATTTTGCAAATAGACGGAGCAAAAGATTGCTGCATTGAACTTAATTCGATGAGTAAAAGTCATAATATGCCGGGATGGCGTATTGGCTTGGCAGCGTCCAACAGCACTTTTATTCAGTGGATTTTGAAAGTAAAAAGCAATATCGATTCGGGAATGTTTCGTCCTATGCAGTTGGCAGCGGTAGAAGCTTTGCATAATACAGACGCTTGGCATGAAGCAATGAATTATGATGTTTATAAACAACGACGTATTTTGGCAGAACAGATAATGAATGCACTTGGTTGCACCTATAACAACAATCAGGTCGGAATGTTTCTTTGGGGACGTATCCCCGACGAATATGCAAATGTAGAAGATTTAACAGAGAAACTTTTACATGAAAAGCATGTATTTATTACTCCCGGTTTTATTTTTGGTACGAATGGTGCACGATATATTCGAATCTCACTTTGCTGTAAGGAAGATAAATTACAGGAAGCATTAAACAGAATAATATAAACATAAAGATTTCTTTATTTAGGAATTTAAAAATATATAGTATATGGATTTTCAACCACTTAACTTACAAGGCACTGATGCAAAACGTCCGATAGTAATCGCAGGTCCATGCAGTGCCGAAACAGAAGAACAAGTACTCGCCACTGCCAAACAGTTGGCAGCCAACGGAATTAAAATTTTTCGTGCAGGAATTTGGAAACCGCGCACCAAACCGGGAGGTTTTGAAGGTGTCGGCAGCGAAGGTTTGCCATGGCTGCGACATGTAAAACAGGAAACAGGAATATACACAGCCACCGAAGTTGCCACGGCAAAACATGTTTATGAAGCTCTGAAATATGGTGTAGATGTATTGTGGATAGGTGCTCGTACCACCGCCAATCCGTTTGCAGTGCAGGAAATTGCCGACGCTCTGAAAGGCGTGGATATTCCAATACTGATAAAAAATCCGGTCAATCCGGATTTAGAGTTGTGGATTGGAGCCATTGAACGTATCTACAATGCAGGTTTACATAAAATTGCAGCCATTCATCGCGGATTCAGTTCATACGACAAAAAAGTGTATCGCAATCAACCACAATGGCATATCCCAATAGAATTGCATCGTCGTTATCCAAATTTACCTTTATTTTGCGATCCAAGTCATATAGGCGGAAAGCGCGAACTTATTGCACCACTATCGCAACAGGCAATGGATATGCAGTTTGACGGTTTGATAATTGAAAGTCATTGCACTCCTGATACAGCATGGAGCGATAAAGACCAACAGGTTACTCCTGAAATTTTAGACGTTATTTTGCGCAAATTGGTTATTCGCGAAATGAAACAATCGACAGAAGATTTAGTAGATTTGCGTCGTCAAATAGATGGTTTAGACAATGATTTGCTCGAAATACTTGCCAAACGAATGCGGGTTTCAAAAGAAATAGGTACGTACAAAAAAGAACATGATGTAGCTGTAGTACAAACCGGGCGTTACAACGAAATTCTTGAAAAACGCATTGCAAACGGCGAAAAACTTGGTATGAGCCACGATTTTATGCGTACTATTTTGGAGGCCATTCATGAAGAATCGGTTCGTGTACAGGTAGAACTTATAAATAAATAATCAATTAACCGAATAACTGAATTTTATGAAAATTTTGATTCTCGGTGCCGGCAAAATGGGCACATTTCTGACCGATTGTCTATGTATGAAACATGAGGTGGCATTATTTGAAACCGATCCGCATCGCTTACGCTTTGTTTTTAATACACAACGATTTACCAAATTGGAAGAGATTCGTACATTTCAACCTGAAATCTGTATTAATGCCGTTACCTTGAAATATACTATTTCGGCCTTTGAAAGCGTATTTCCTTACTTGCCAAAATCGTGTATTTTGTCTGATATTGCTTCGGTAAAAACAGGCCTGCAGGCATTTTATCAACAAACCGGACATCGTTATGTTTCTACGCACCCGATGTTTGGTCCCACATTCGCCAATTTGTCAGACCTTAGCACACAAAGTGCCATCATTATTGCTGAAAGTGACCACATGGGTAAAGCTTTTTTTAAAGATTTCTATGGCTCACTCAAATTACATATTTTTGAATATACGTTTGAAGAACATGATGAAACCATTGCCTATTCTCTATCCATCCCTTTTGTGTCATCATTGGTGTTTGCTGCCGTAATGAAACATCAGGAAGCACCCGGAACCACATTTAAAAAACATTTGGCAGTGGCACGCGGGCTTTTGTCGGAAGACGATTATTTGCTGTCGGAAATTTTGTTCAACCCACATACGGCGGGACAAATAGACGCTATCAAAGAGCAAATGACTTTATTACAGGATATTATAGAGAAAAAAGACACAACACGCATGCAGCGGTTTTTGACAAAAGTGCGTGAAAATATTGGATAGAAAGAACTTTGGATAAGAAGTAAAAGTGAAGAGCCGACACTACTTAAAAAAAATCGCTTTTTCTGTTTAAGTTTTGACTAATTTGATTACCTTTGCACTCCCCAAAAGAAATTCGGGATGTAGCTCAGCCCGGTTAGAGTACGCGTCTGGGGGGCGCGTGGTCGCTGGTTCGAATCCAGTCATCCCGACAAACACGTTGGTAACATAATTGTTACCAACGTGTTTTTTATAAACTTAAATAATTTACGTTTTATACGTTCTACCGACAATATTATTTCACTTTCCTGAAAATCCCAAAAAAGAGCTGAATTTGTTGATTTTAAATTTGACAAATCCAAAAAAAAGTATTTACTTTGCACCCTAATTGTAAACACATTCCTTCAAACGGGAAACATATAAAATTTATTGAATATGTACACACTATTAATCATCTTAATTGTTATTGCTGCGGTTCTTTTAACGCTCCTTGTATTGGTTCAAAATTCCAAAGGAGGCGGATTAGCTTCAGGGTTTTCTTCGTCAAATCAAATTATGGGCGTTCGTAAAACGACCGATTTTTTGGAAAAAAGCACATGGACTCTAATCGCAATTATTGTGGTATTGAGTATCGTGGCTTCGGGTGTTTCAAAACGTCACTCTGCTACCAAATCAGTTTCCGCTATTTCGACAGAAGCCATAGAAAAACAAGCAGAATCTTCAGAACAACCAATGGTTAATTTTGATGAAACGGCACCGGCGGAAGAAAACTTGCCCGTGCAATAAAGAGCTAAAACGGAAAACCATATAAAGGGGATTCTTCAAGAATTCCCTTTTTTTAACGTATCAACGAAACAAAAATAATTATCATAACTACTTAATTTTTAACATCATGAAACAAAAACACTTTCTAAAAATCGCCTTGTTTGCTCTATTGTTCTCATTGCCTTTGTCAATAGTGGCAGAATCAGTTACGTATAAAGTTATCAAAGAAGATGACTTGGGTACAATTGTTAACGGCTTTGGGAAACAACCACAATATTCGCACGTCTATTTTGAAAATGAATTTGGTGACGTTACAGGTAATCGCTATAACCAGATAACCAAAGATAAAAGTGCTATTTTTGAATTATATGGTTGGGACGGTTGCACAATCAATAATGTTACTTTCAATATGTGTTCAAACATGAAATCGGGCGGTGCCGAAGTGGTTGTAGAAGTAGGAGACAAAACCATTTTTAAACAACGTGCCCAATTTAATGATGCAGATTGGTATGGTGAATGGGTTGGTTTTCAAAATAATATTTATGTTGACATCACTAAAGCCATGGACAGCATTTACCAAGTACCCGCTAATGATATTGTAACGATTAGAATTACCGGTACAGAAAGTTCGGTTTATATTAACAGCTATACCATAGAATATAATCCGGGTACAAATATTACAGAAAGTCCTATGGGATACGTATATGAAAAAATCGGTAAAAATGGAACTATTGCCGAAAATGACAATGTAATTATTTATTATGCAGGAGTGGCAGCCGGTGATTTGATTGGTGGTACAAATCCATATTTGAGTATTTATAAAGTAAATAATACCTCTAACGTATTTGAGCCGGAATTGATGTATTTTACTATGGCTAAACAAGATACGCATTGGATGTTTATCAATCAGTATGGCGACACATTGAGTGCTACCGGCGAAAAAAAGATGGCGTTGAATGAGGGTGTGCAAACTTGGGATATCAATTTTACATTTAATGGAGCAGAAATTGCCAATACAAACACAAGTTATGGCGTTATCCGCTATAACACTTCAACAGGCGACCGTTTTACTACTTATACAAGCACTTCTATGAAGTTACCATATCTCTATAAACGTGTCAGACAGAACGAACCGATTAAGGCAACTTCTTTGGATATACCGGAAGAAATAACTATTTTTATGACTCAGGATACCGCAGTTTTGCGTCCAAAAATTTTACCTGCTACAGCCACTGACCAACGCGTTACTTGGAAATCGACCAATACAGAAATTGCTACGGTACGTGATGGCATAATAAAACCCGTTAAGATAGGAACTACGGATATTGTTGTAACTACCATAGATGAGACATTGACGGACACCTGCCATCTTATTGTAAAAGATAAAGCAGATGGACTTGAAAATGTTGTTATTGGTGGCGTTTACACACACAAAGGTAAAATTATTGTAGAACAAGGCGCGCTTGTAGATGTAACGATTTTCAATAGTGTTGGACAACTTGTTGGCAAAAAAGAGCAGGTAACCAATGCCACATTCGATGTACAACAAGGCATCTACATTGTAAGAATAGGAAATGCCGCCATGCCGATAATGGTAAGATAAATAAATCATTCATACAAAAACAAAGCGAGGTAAACAAATGCGTTTACCTCGCTTTTTGATATGATTTCTACTTATTTCAGTAAATCAACACTGCGTTTTACAAAATCGGCCAAATCTTTGCCTTTCAACATATTGTTAGCAAGTAAAGCCAAATCTATCATTTGTTTAATTTTGTTTTGTCCGACGGCAAATTTGGTATAAACCTCCTTTTTCTTGTTGCGCAATTCGCCGACTTGTTTATCAATGTTTTCAATTTCATCTTTCTCGGCTTGCGGTATCTCTTCGTCTTTTTTACCTTTCTGACCGTCTTTTATATCATTTCTACGTTTTTCCAAATCGGCAATTTCGGTTATGAATGGAGCCACTTTATCAGCACAAGAAGTTTCTTCTGCTTGCAACACATTTTCAACCAAAGGATGCGCTGTATTTAGCACTACATTGTAGCTATCGGGCATTTCGCCATAGAATCCCATCATTGGATTACCACCGGTGGCTGCCATATCTTTCATACGACGCATAAACTCGTTTTGAGTAATAATAATCGGTTGATCTGTGGCACTCAATTGTTCCATCTTTACCAAAAATTCGGTTTTGTCTGCTTTTGGCAATTGTGATTGGAAAATATCAATCAATGCGTTTTGTTGCTCGTCTGTCAGAGTAACTTTAGCAGCATCGGCTTTAACGATTAGTTTTTCAACCACATCACTATCGACACGCACATAACGCGATTTTTCGTTTTTCTGTTCCAATTGGCTAATCCAGTGCGTATCCAGCTGTCCGTCCATCAACAACACATCGTAACCTTTGGCTTTGGCTGACTCAATATAAGCGTGTTGCTCATCAACATTATTGGCATACAAATAAATCAGATTGCCGTCTTTATCCGTTTGTTCTGTTTTAATTAAATCGTTGTATTCATTAAATGTAAATAGTTTACCATCAACATTTTTCAGCAATGCAAAATCTTTGGCGCGATCGTAAAATTTGTCGTCGGTAAGCATTCCGTAAACGATAAAAATGCGTAGTGCGTCCCATTTCTCTTCAAATTGAGCGCGGTCGGTTTTAAAAATTTCCTGCAAACGGTCAGCTACTTTTTTGGTAATATGTGCCGAAATTTTCTTCACATTTTGATCGCTTTGTAAGTACGAACGACTCACATTCAACGGGATATCCGGCGAGTCAATCACACCGTGCAGCAAAGTCAGGAAGTCTGGAACAATGCCTTCGACCGAATCGGTTACAAATACCTGATTGCAATAGAGTTGAATTTTATTGCGTTGTAAATCAATATTGTTTTTGATACGCGGGAAATACAAAATACCTGTCAAGTTGAACGGAAAATCGACATTCAAATGAATATGAAACAGTGGATTTTCGCCGTATGGATAAAGTTCGTGATAAAATTTATCATAATCTTCATCTTTTAAATCGGCAGGTTTTTTAGTCCATGCAGGTTCTGTATTATTAATAATGTTGTCTTCGGCAGTTTCTACTTCCTTCCCGTCCTTCCACTCTTTCTTTTTTCCAAAAGCAATGGGAACAGGCAAAAATTTGCAATATTTTGTCAACATTGTATTGATGCGGGCTTCTTCAAGAAATTCTTTATCCTCGTCATCAATATGCAAAACAATATCCGTTCCGCGATCTGTTTTATTGCATTCTTCCAATGTATATTCCGGCGATCCGTCGCAACTCCAGTGTTGTGCAGGAGCATCAGTGTACGATTTCGTAAAAATTTCCACTTGTTTCGACACCATAAATGCCGAATAAAATCCTAATCCGAAATGACCGATGATTGCGTTGGCATCATTTTTATATTTGTCCAAAAATTCCGTTGCGCCGGAAAAAGCAATCTGATTGATATATTTGTCAATTTCGTCGGCAGTCATACCTACGCCTCGGTCGCTGATAGTCAGCGTTTTTTTCTTGGTATCAATACTGACCGAAACTTTCAAATCACCCATTTCACCTTTATAATCGCCGACAGATGCCAGTGTTTTCAGTTTTTGCGTAGCATCAACAGCATTCGATACGAGTTCACGCAAAAAAATCTCGTGATCGCTGTACAAAAATTTCTTGATTACGGGGAAGATGTTATCTGTTGTTACCCCAATGTTTCCTTTTGCCATTACTTTTATATTTAATTTGTTAGATAAATCAATAATTACCGACCGATTCTATTCAAAAAAAATGCCAAAGGCCTTTATCTGTCATTTTGACACAAAAAAACTTCCTTGTTGATGATTCCCAACAAGGAAGTTGATTATAAAAACAAATAGTTGCTTACTTTTTGATAGCGGCTACACCCGGCAATTCTTTGCCTTCAATGGCTTCGAGTAATGCACCACCACCTGTGGAAATATATGAAACTTGGTCAGCCATACCGAATTTATTAATGCAGGCAACAGAGTCGCCACCACCAATTAATGAGTAGGCACCCGCTTTGGTTGCTTTACCGATAGCTTCGGCAATGGCGCGTGAACCGGCGGTGAAATTGTCGAATTCAAATACGCCTGCAGGACCATTCCATAGAATGGTTTTTGCATTTTCAATGGCAGCTGCAAAAGCTTTGCGTGTTTCCGGACCGGCATCCAAACCTTCCCAACCTTCGGGAATAGCGTTAGATGGAACGATTTGAGTTTTTGCATCATTGGAGAAAGAGTCGGCTGCTACACAATCGCTGCCTAAAACCAAATTGACACCTTTTGTTTTTGCTTGAGCAATAATGTCAAGAGCCAAATCCATTTTGTCGTCTTCGCAAATAGAATTGCCAATATGTCCACCTTGAGCTTTTGCAAAAGTATAAGTCATTCCACCACAAAGGATCAGATTGTCCACTTTGTCCATAAGGTTTTCAATAATTCCGATTTTTGTAGAAACTTTTGAACCTCCCATAATGGCTGTGAATGGGCGTTTGATATTGCTTAAAATATTATCAACGGCTTCAACTTCTTTTTCCATCAAGAAACCAAGCATTTTGTTGTTTGTATCAAAATAATCGGCAATCACAGCAGTAGAAGCATGTTTACGATGTGCAGTTCCAAAGGCATCGTTTACATAACAATCGGCATAAGATGCCAATGTTTTCGCAAACTCTTTTTGCGAAGCTTTCATTGCTTTTTTAGCTTCTTCATAAGCAGGATCTTCTTTTTCGATACCTACCGGTTTACCTTCTTCTTCAGGATAAAAACGAAGATTTTCGATCATAAGAGCTTCACCGGGTTTCAGTGCGGCAGCAGCTTTGGCAGCTTTGGCACAATCGGGAGCAAATTGAACTTTTACGCCTAATTTTTCAGAAACAGCATCTACAATTTGACTCAAAGAATATTTGGCATTGACTTTTCCTTTCGGTTTGCCCATGTGCGACATAATAATCACACTACCGCCATCGGTCAAAATTTTTTTCAAAGTAGGAAGAGCACCACGAATACGGGTGTCATCGGTAATTTTACCGTTTTCGTCCAACGGAACATTAAAATCCACACGAACGATTGCTTTTTTACCGGCAAAGTTGAATTTTTCAATTGTTTGCATATTCATAATAATTTAAAAAATAATAATCTCAATATTTTTGTGCAAAAATACACATTTATTCAATAAAAAAGTTGGTTTGAGTTAAAAATCCTCATCTTTCCTTTCCCATTCGGCATTTAAGCGTAATGTAACTGCATTTTTATGGGCTGTAAGGCCTTCGTGAGCAGCCATAATTTCTATGGCATTGCCAAGTACGCTCAAGCCATCACGAGAAATTTTTTGAAATGTAATTTTTCTCATGAAACTGTCCATATTGACACCGTTATACATTTTGGCATAACCGTTTGTTGGAAGTGTGTGATTGGTACCGGAAACATAATCGCCGGCACTTTCCGTAGCATATTTACCAATGAAAACCGAACCGGCATTAATAATACAATCTGCCAGATCATCTTCGTTTCGGGCAGAAATAATCAAATGTTCAGGCGCATAATCATTGGTAAATTCAACAGCTTCGGCCATATCATGCATTAAAATCAGTCGTCCATTATTTACTAATGATGCTTCTGCAATTTCTTTACGTGATAATTGTGGTAATTGTTCTTCTAATTGCGTTTGTACATCTTTCAACAACTGCAGACTGTTTGTTACCAAAATGGATTGAGAATCTTTGCCGTGTTCAGCCTGCGAGAGCAAATCTGCAGCAACAAATGAAGCGTCGGCACGTTCGTCTGCCAAGACTTCCACTTCCGATGGACCGGCCGGCATATCAATGGCAACATCTTTTTGTCCTACAATTTGCTTGGCAGTAGTAACAAACTGATTGCCAGGTCCAAATATTTTGTACACTTTCGGTACACTTTCTGTTCCATAAGCCATAGCTGCAATCGCTTGTGCGCCGCCTATTTTAAACACTTTATGAACACCTGCCAATTGTGCAGCATATAAAACGGCCGGATTTACTTTACCTTCTTTGTTGGGAGGTGTGCATAGAATAATTTCCCGACAGCCGGCAATATCAGCCGGAACTGCTAACATTAACACTGTAGAAAACAAAGGAGCGGAACCTCCGGGAATATATAAACCAATTTTGTCGATTGGTATTTGCTTTTGCCAGCAGGTAACTCCGGATGTTATATTTACTTTCCCCAATTCCTGAATTTGGGCATTATGAAAAATAAATAAATTGCGTTTTGCTTGCGACATGGCTTCTTTTAAACTCTCATCAACCAAGGTTTTTGCTTCCTGAAACTCTTCTTTTGTAACCAAAAACGACTCTAAAGCAACACTATCAAATTTTTCTCCATAGTTGTGCAAAGCTTTATCTCCATTCAGTTTTACATCATTTACAATAGCAGAAACGACATCGTCTAATTTTGATTTATCCAGAATAGAACGTTTTTGTAATTCGTTCCAAGTCTCTTTCGGAGGATATTTTACAACTTTTATATTCATAAGATGAATTAATTATAAAATCATTTTCTCTATCGGCAACACCAAAATGCCTTCAGCTCCCAATTGTTTTAATTTACCAATAATATCCCAAAATCGTTTTTCGTCTAACACAGTATGCAAAGAACTCCATCCATCGCGCACCAATGGCATTATGGTTGGAGCTTTCATTCCGGGCAGAATATCTATAATGGCTTTAATCTTTTCATTGGGAACATTCATTAAAATATATTTTTTATTGTAGGCTTCTTGTACGGCTTCAATACGAAACAACAATTCATCAAAAATGGTTTGTTTCAGTGGCGTCAGTTGTTTGTTGGCAATCATCACTGCTTCCGATTCCATAATTACTTCTACCTCTTTCAAATGATGTGCCACCAAAGTGCTTCCGGAGCTTACAATATCGAAAATGGCGTCCGCAACACCTAATTCGGGAGAAATCTCTACAGAACCTGTAATGATAAATATTTTAGCTTTAATACTATTTTTTTTAAGAAATGTCGCTAAAATATCAGGATAAGAAGTGGCTATCTTTTTCCCGTTAAACCATTCCAATCCTTTATATTTTGCTTCTTTGGGAATTGCCAAAGAAAGGCGACAATTGCTAAAACCAAGTCGTTTCACAATATCGGCATTAGCCCGTTTCTCTACATATTCATTTTCGCCGACAATACCAACGTCAGCAATGCCTTCTGCCACCGATTTGGGAATGTCATCATCTCTTAAAAATAAGATTTCGGCCGGAAAATTGCTTGAACGTGTCAATAATTGGCGTTTCCCGATGGACAATTTTACGCCTACTTCTTCCAATAAGTTCATGGTGTCTTCATTCAAGCGACCTTTCGACTGTACTGCTATTCGTAACATATAATATAAATTAAAAATTGAGCTACAAAAGTAATATTAATTTAAACATTAATCATTTATTGAAATGTTAAAAAATAAACTTTTAACATTTCAATAAATGACATAAAAAAAGCCCGTCAGAAGACAGGCTTATTTTTTTGTTGTGGTTTCGTTGATTATTTTGCAACGCTATCAGCAGCAACTTCAACAGCTGTAGTATCAGCAGCAACTTCTTCTACAACAACTTCTTCTACAGCAGGAGCAGCAGCTTCTTCTGTAGCTTCTTCTTTAGCACCGCAAGAAGCGAAAGCAACTGCAGTAGCAACAGCAAAGAACAATACTAATTTTTTCATTTGACTAACGTTTAAAAAAATAAATAATATTATATAATAAAATCGCTGCAAAGTTACTACTTTTTTTGATATCACAAAAAAAAATACTTTTTTCGCTTACTTTTTTTGTGATATTTTTAATACATTGATAATCAGCTATATATAATTCTGTTTTTGATAAAACTCGAATTCAAACTTTGTTTTTGCCAATCATTTTGACTCAACCAAATTGACTTTTCCTCTTTTTTTACACTAAATTTTTAATTCTGCACGTCTGTTTCGTCCAAAACTTCGATAGTCATCAAACGGAATATCTATCTTGGGCTCAATAAGTTTCATTTCTTTCGGTAAAGAAAATGCCAAATATTTTATAGAGATGTTACGTGCCAACCACTGACGTTCGTAATAGGTTTTGATTGTGAGCGTAATATTCTGAATATCAGACTTATACAAATCTAATATTTGGTAAAGAATCGGTAAAGAATTAATTTTTAATAATTCCGATGTGTACTGAAACAGGAAAGAACTGTCCGTTTTGAGGTGCACGGTACCATTATCGGTTAAAACAGAACGGTATATGTCCAAAAACGTTGTTGCGGTTAAACGTTTGCGTACCTTTTTCATTTGTGGATCCGGAAATGTAATCCAAATTTCATTGATTTCGTTTTCAGCAAAAAAATGATTCAGCAAATGAATATCTGTTCGTATAAAAGCTACATTCGACAGATTTGCATCTTTGGCTTCTGTGGCTCCTGTCCACATACGAGCTCCTTTAATATCAACGCCTATAAAATTTTTATTCGGAGTACATTTGGCTTGTTCAATGGTGTATTCTCCTTTACCACATCCCAACTCTAAGACAATTGGATTCGTATTGTGAAAGAAATTTTCGCGCCAACATCCTTTCAAAACAAATATGGTGCCTTGGGCAATATCGTTGTAGGAGCATTGAAATACATGTTCAAATTGCTCCATTTCATGAAATTTTTTGAGTTTATTTTTTGCCACGATTTTCTTGTGTTATCAGCAATCCAACTGTATTAATTCCTTCTAAATAATCGTAACGCATGCCTTGCGTAATGTTATATTGATACTGTCCTTGATGCTTAAAAACAAGACTATCGTTATATACAAATGTATTCGTAAAAATAGATCCGATACCGGAACCTTTCCATCGCCCAACTTCATCTGCCAAAATATATTGTACGGTATCTTTATGTAGGCAGCTATCGGGAGAAATTGTTTCGATAAACAACCATAAATTTTGGTTTGGATATGTACCCGAGTGACGAATAATTATTTCTACTTTATTAGCGTGTAGTGTGTCGGTAACATTGACAAGAAAAGTACAGGTACTGTCTTTGTGCCAGCCTACGTTATCTATTGTTTGGCATTCATTGAACAGTGTGTTTCTATTGCAATGACAGAGTAACCCGCATAAAAACAACACAACAACAACGCGAAGTTTAGTTATTATTATCATGATTGTTGGGTTTCGAATTACGTGGTTTTTCGTTATTTTGATTATATCTGTTACGCTTATCGCGTAAACGTTTTTTTGAAGCATCAAAGCGTGTTAAACTATCTTGACCTACTACATTGTGAAAATCTGTTTGAGGTGCGGTAGAAACAGGACATTTTTCTTCTAAAGAATCAACTTTTTCGCCTTTTTTGTTCAACGCAATAATTTCCTTTACCCTTTCTACGGACAGAACCACCAAATTAGCCGCACAATTTGGTGCAGACGAGTAAGTCATTTGACGTTTCAGTATATCTGTTTTAAAATGATAATATACGGCATCTTTGGCTTCCAGCGTAATTTCTCGAGACGGGAACCCTTTTTGGGCTTCCATATACATACAAGCTTCAAAATTGACGCAACACTTTATTTTGGCACATTGTCCTGCCAATTTTAAAGGATTGGTAGAAATATCCTGACACCGTGCCACTGCGGTAGAAACAGAGTTGAAATTGGACATCCATGTGGCACAGCACAATTCACGTCCACATGGTCCAATACCTCCGATTCGGCCGGCTTCCTGACGTGCGCCTATCTGTTTCATTTCAATACGCACACGGAAGGCATCAGCTAATATTTTTATAAGTTCACGAAAATCAACACGTTCGTCTGCAATATAATAAAAAATAGCCTTATTGCCGTCGCCCTGATATTCTACATCACCTATTTTCATAGACAAATGCAAATCTTCGGCAATTTTACGGGCTTTTATCATTGTATCATGCTCTTTGGCTTTGGCTTCTTCGTATTTTGTTAAATCGGCAGCACGTACTTTGCGATATACTCTTTTTACTTCGTAACGATCCAAATTAATGTTGTTTTTGCGCATTTGTGTAAGCACCAACCTTCCGATCAGTGTAACTTCACCAATATCATGTCCGGGTGTAGCTTCCACAGCTATCATATCGCCTTTTTCCAAGGCAATTTTGGTGCTGTTTAAATAATATCCTTTTCTGGTATTTTTAAATTGCACCTCTACCAATTCGGTTTCCAAGCGAGTTTCAGGCAAATCGGCCAACCAATCTATTACCGGCAATTTATGGTGCGTATTTCCTTTAAATCCGCTTAAACCGGGATTACTCTCACCTGTATTCAGAGTATATTCCATTATTTTATATGTTTTTTATTTTTAAAAGTCGATTTAAAACCAATATGGTATCAAACAAAACGATTTTTGCATTAGCATTTTGTTCAATTTGTGCTGCCGCCAATTGAAATTCTTCTACAATCGGAACGATGTTTGCTTCGTTGATAATTTTAGAAAAATTTTGAGCAAAAGCCGCTTGTTCATCATTCATAAAATTAAGTTGTGGCTGTCCCAATCGTAATATAAAATTCTCACGTAATTGGCGTTGCGCCTCTTGCAAGAAATTTTTCTGACCTTCACGTCCGAGGGTAACCAACCTATCCACCAGCAATTTTATATCTTTAAATTCCAACGTCCACGCCAAACGCATCATGGTGATAAATGCCTGAAAATATTCTTGTTGCGTTTCGTGTGATTCAATTTGACTCATCACAGCAGTCCAGCTGCCATGTGCATTTTTTACAAAGAAATCTGCTTCTGCGCTTGTAATATCTTTGTATTCGGATAAATGTTGCAGCAGACAAGCGTTATCAATTGACGGAATATTTATGCGTTGTACACGCGATTGAATGGTGCCGATAATTTCTTCCGGAGAATCGGATACCAATAGAAAAATTGTTTTTTCCGGCGGTTCTTCAATGATTTTCAGCACCCGATTTGCACAGCTTTCGTGCATTTTTTCGGGTTCCCAAATTATCATTATCTTATATTCCGATTCATAAGGTTTAAAATTCAATTTGCGAATAATTTCATCGCCTTCATTGGTGTAAATTTGTCCTTGTTTCCCTTCTGAAATACTCTCAATCCATTCTTCCTGTGTCAGATAAGGATGTGCTAAAACTTGTTCTCGAAATTCAGGTAAAAAGTCGTTACAGACCGTCAATTTTTTACTTTCATTTTTAACAATAGGGAAAGCAAAATGCAAATCGGGATGGATCAATTTTGCAAATTTGATACACGATGGACATTTGCCACAGGCATCATTGTCGTGTTTGTCCGTGCAGCAAATATATTGAGCATAAGCTAATGCCAGAGGTAGTTTCCCAACTCCGGGAAGGCCACAAAACAACTGCGCATGCGAAATTCTCCCTTCGCGAGTTGTCTGTATTAAGTGGCTTTTTATTTTTTCTTGTCCGATGATTTCGGAAAATAACATAACTTACAATTAAGTGTTCTTTATTTGAAAAGTACAAAGATACGCATTTTATCTGAAAAATCGTTTTTGTAGGTTTAGAAAAAAACCAACATCAGCTATTGTGCGTTACTTTTGTATATTCCAACAAAAATATGTAATTTTGTCAGTTTTCTGCAATATTTACAGTCTTATTAAAACGCTCATTATGCAATTATCTGAAATTCAATCAATAAAACAACGATTTGGGATTATTGGTAATGCTCCGACGCTCAATCGTGCCATTGATATTGCCGTACAAGTTTCAGGGACAGATCTTTCGGTATTGATAACCGGCGAAAGTGGTGTTGGTAAAGAGAATTTCCCACAAATTATTCATCAATACAGTCCGCGTAAACATAATGCTTATATTGCTGTTAATTGTGGAGCCATTCCCGAAGGTACAATTGATTCTGAACTTTTCGGACATGAAAAAGGTGCTTTTACAAGTGCCACCTCCGACAGAAAAGGCTATTTTGAAGTGGCAGATGGCGGCACAATTTTTTTGGACGAAGTAGGAGAATTACCATTGTCCACACAAGTACGACTTTTGAGGGTGCTTGAAGCCGGAGAATTTATGCGGGTCGGCTCATCAAAAGTACAAAAAACCAATGTCAGAGTAGTGGCTGCCACTAACCTTAATATGCAAGATGCAATATCTGAAGGGCGTTTTAGAGAAGATTTATATTATCGTTTGAATGCGGTTCCTATCCATATTCCGCCATTGCGCGAACGTAAAGATGACATTCCTTTGTTGTTCAGGAAGTTTGCGTCCGATTTTGCCGAAAAATATACCATGCCGCCTGTAAAATTGAATGAAGAAGCACAACAATTGCTGAAAAACTATTATTGGAAAGGTAATGTTCGCCAATTGAAAAATCTGACGGAACAAATTTCGGTTATCGAACAAAACCGTGATATAACAGCAGACACATTAAATCGATATTTAACCACACCGGAAATTGATAATTTGCCGGCAGTTTTGTCGCCAACCCATACCGACTCAAAGACTTTCAACAGCGAACGCGAAATTTTATATCAGGTTTTATTTGATATGAAAAAAGACATGAACGATTTGAAAAAACTGGTACACGACATTATTGCCAAAGAAGATTTGACTTATCCTTCAGATTTTAAAACTAATACAGGAAATACATTGGTTACTCCCCAAACAGACAATGAGGTAATTAATATTACACCAAATGTTGTGGCGAGACCAAAAAAAATCAATCAGTCAGATGATTCCATTGAAGATACGGAAGAATATGTAGAAGAGTCTTTCTCACTTATTGATGCAGAAAAAGAGATGATAAAAAAGGCATTGGAACGCCACAACGGCAAACGTAAATATGCCGCTCAGGATTTGAAAATATCGGAACGTACTTTGTATCGAAAAATAAAAGAATACAATCTGGAATAATTATGAAAAATTTGAGAACACCACTTATATTGTTTGTATTCAGCTATTTATTAGCCATTTCATGCTCTGTTTCCTATAAATTTAACGACGCATCTATTGACTATTCAAAGGTTAAAAGTATTGCCATTACCGATTTTCAAAATCGTGCAACGCTCGTATATCCGCCTTTAGCCGAATATTTTAGCGAACACATTCGAGATGTATTTTCCAAACAAACACGCTTAACTCAAGTGCGACGTGATGGTGATTTGAGTTTGGAAGGTGAAATTGTAGAATATAGTTTGCAACCATTATCTATTGGAGCCGATGCTTTGGCTGCCGAAACGCGGCTTACCATAACCGTAAGAGTACGTTTTGCAAATGATGTAAAGCCAAGCGAAGATTTTGAACGCTCATTCAGTGCCAACCGTACTTTCCCAAGTACCTCAACTTTGACTGATGTACAAGATCAGTTGATGCAGGAAATTACGGAAGAGTTGGTGGATAACATATACAATGCCACTGTTGCCAATTGGTAAACCTTAAAAACAACTGAAAAACACACAAACAAAAGCATTCTTTTTATAATTTTTATGTCGAAAAAAAAGAATAACAATATTATTGACGAAGTTACTTCGGGTGAATACAAATATGGTTTTACCACTAATATTAAAACCGATGTTATTCCTGCAGGATTAGACGAAACAGTCATTCGGCTTATTTCATCGAAAAAAAATGAGCCGGAGTGGTTGCTTGATTTTCGCCTGAAGGCTTATCGGCATTGGCTGACATTGAAAATGCCAACGTGGGCACATCTTACAATCCCTGAAATTGATTATCAAAGCATAACTTATTATGCAGCACCGCGCAAAAATGCGCCGCAAAGTCTTGATGAGGTTGATCCTGAATTGCTCAAAACATTCGATAAATTGGGCATCCCGCTCGAAGAGCAGAAATCACTTTCGGGCATGGCTGTTGATGCCGTGATGGACAGCGTGAGTGTAAAAACAACGTTTCGCGAAAGTTTGGCCGAAAAGGGAATTATTTTCTGCTCTATCAGTGAGGCGGTAAAAGCATATCCCGATTTGGTGCGACAATATCTTGGCTCGGTAGTGCCTTATACCGACAACTTTTTTGCAGCTTTGAATTGTGCGGTATTCTCCGACGGTTCGTTTGTTTATATCCCCAAAGGCGTGCGTTGCCCGATGGAACTTTCCACCTATTTTCGTATCAATGCCAGCAATACCGGACAATTTGAGCGCACGCTCATTGTGGCGGACGACGACAGCTATGTTTCCTATTTGGAAGGTTGCACGGCGCCCATGCGCGACGAAAATCAATTGCACGCTGCCATTGTCGAAATAGTGGTGATGAACAATGCCGAAGTGAAATACAGTACCGTACAAAATTGGTATCCGGGCGATAAAAACGGCAAAGGCGGTATCTACAACTTTGTAACAAAACGTGCCATGTGTAAAGGCGACAATTCCAAAATTTCGTGGACGCAGGTTGAAACAGGTTCTGCCATCACTTGGAAATACCCAAGTTGCATTCTCAAAGGCGACAATTCTGTCGGCGAATTTTATTCGGTGGCGGTAACCAACAATTACCAACAAGCCGACACGGGTACAAAAATGATTCATCTTGGGCGCAATACCAAAAGTCGCATAGTGTCGAAAGGAATTTCGGCAGGTAAAAGCCAAAACTCGTACCGCGGTTTAGTCAAAGTGGTGCCCAATGCCACCGGCGCACGCAATTTCTCGCAGTGCGACAGCTTACTGTTGAGCGATACATGTGGTGCGCACACGTTTCCGTATATGGATATCAAAAACGATATGGCCATTGTGGAACACGAAGCTACCACGAGCAAAATTAGCGAAGACCAACTCTTCTATTGTAATCAGCGCGGCATTGGCACAGAAGATGCTATTGGCTTGATTGTAAACGGTTACGCCAAAGAAGTTTTGAATAAATTGCCAATGGAATTTGCTGTAGAGGCGCAAAAATTACTGTCCATTTCGTTGGAAGGCAGCGTAGGATAAAAAATTAATTTATGTCTTTTTTTGATATACAAAATACGGCGTTTACGTTGTTGGGTTATCCACTCAGCTGGTTGGAGTTGTTGGGCGTACTTACAGGCTTGGCAGCTGTGTTGCTGGCATCGATGGGCAAGGTGACAAATTTTTATATTGGATTGGTAAATAATGTGCTTTATTTTGCTATTTTTTATCAACATCAATTATATTCAATGATGTTGTTGCAGGCTGTTTATTTCTCGCTATGTTGCTACGGTATTTATAGTTGGAGCAAGCCCAACGAACGACAGGAAAAGCTAAAAATCAGCAATTTGAATATTCATCAGCGAATTATAATCGGTATAATGCTGATTGTAGCAGGTATTGTGTGGGCAAAATTTGTGGTCTATTTTTCCAATCTATATCCTGAACATATTAAAACACCTGCCTATCCGAGTATTGATGCACTTTTAACGATAGCCAGCATTGCCGGACAAATATTGCTTACACGCAAAAAATTGGAAAGTTGGGCATTGTGGATGATTATAGATTTTAGCAGTACAATTTTGTATGCAGTAATGGGTATGTACTTTACGGCAGCTTTGTATGGCGTTTATTTTTTCATTGGTACACACGCTTTCTTTGCATGGCGTAAGGAATTTTTAGAAACGAAACCGAATAATTACAAATAATATGTTAGAAATCAATAATTTGCATGCCTCTATTAATGGTAAGGAGATTCTCAAAGGCTTGAATTTAGTTGTTCGCCCGGGCGAAGTACATGCCCTTATGGGACCGAATGGTGCCGGAAAATCCACACTTTCGTCAGTTCTTACCGGATATCCTGCATTTACCGTTACCGAAGGTTCTATTACATTTTACGGCAAAAATTTATTGGCATTATCGCCAGAAGATCGTTCACGTGAAGGTATATTTATGAGTTTTCAGTATCCGGTGGAAATTCCGGGTGTGAGTATGGTCAATTTTATGCGTACAGCAGTCAATGAACACCGTAAATATAATGGTTTAGAACCTATTTCGGCTTCGGAATTTTTGAAAATGATGCGTGCCAAAAAAGAGTTGTTGGAACTGGATAATAAATTGGCAAACAGATCGGTAAATGAGGGCTTTTCGGGTGGCGAGAAAAAGCGGAACGAAATATTCCAAATGGCTATGCTCGAACCTAAATTATCCATTCTTGACGAAACGGATTCCGGTCTCGACATTGATGCGTTACGTATTGTGGCAAATGGTGTCAATGCGTTAAAAAGCAAAGATAATGCCTCGATTGTGATCACACACTACCAACGACTGCTTGATTACATTGTACCCGATTTTGTGCATGTGCTTTATAATGGTCGTATTGTGAAAACAGGCGATAAAAATCTTGCACTTGAGTTGGAAGAACGCGGCTATGATTGGATTAAGAAAGAATTTGAATAAAATGAGTTTGGAACAACAATATATTGATTTGTATCGGCAGACATCGGAAGCCTTGAAAGTACATTCAGCGACACTTCTCAATGCACGGCGCAACGCAGCTTTTGAAAAATTTACACAACTTGGTTTTCCTACCACACAGCAAGAAAATTATTTATATAGTCGGGTACAAGAGAGTTTGGATTTAAATTATGGCTTGAATATCAATCGTATAAAGATTTCGATAAACGAAAAAGAACTCTTTTCGTGTAATGTACCAGGGATTCATGCCGATTTATTTTTTATGATTAATGATCAATTCCATGTGTCACAACAAACAAAATCGTCGCCAAATGGTGTGATTATATGCTCTTTAAGCGAAGCTTGTCAAAAGTATCCGGCATTGGTTGAACACTATTTGAACCGGCAAATTACTGATAAAAATGATGGTTTTGTTGCGTTCAACGAAGCTTTTTCGCAAGATGGTTTTTTCCTTTATGTACCCAAAAATACCGTATGTAAAAATCCTGTTCAACTTATCAATATACTTCGTTCCAATGTTGATACAATGAGTTTGGGGCATAACCTTATTATTTTGGAAGAAGGTGCGCAAATAAAATTACTTGTATGCGATCATGCTGCCAATGATGTTCATTTCTTTAATCATACACTTACTGAAATTTTTGTCGGTGAAAATGCACATTTTGATTATTATGGACTCGAAAGTACACATTTAAAAACAACGGCTTTGAAACAAATATTTGTTTCACAAAAATCTGATTCACAAATTGTTATGAATACAATTGGGCTAAATAACGGTTGTACACGCAATCATATTGAGGTTGATATGAATGGATCGGGTGCCGAAACTTGGCTTGGCGGAATGTTGGTAAGCGATAAAACACAACAAAGTGAGAATTTTACGGTTATTCGACATAACGCGCCTCACTGTAAAAGTAATGAATTGTATAAATATATACTTGATGGAGAGGCTGATGGAGCTTTTTCGGGACGTATCATTGTAAAAGAAGGTGCACAAAAGACAGAAGCTTATCAAACCAATCGGAATATCTGTTTAAGCAAACAAGCACAGATGCATGCCAAACCACAACTTGAAATTTATGCCGATGACGTGAAATGTGGACATGGTGCAACCACCGGACAATTGGACGAGTCGGCTCTTTTTTATATGCAAACGCGTGGAATAGGTAAAACAGAAGCTCGTATGTTGTTACTGTTGGCTTTTACGGCAGATGTTTTACAGTTTGTCGAAGTTGAAGCATTGCGTGAGCGGTTGCGTACTATGGTAGAGCGACGTTTACGTGGCGAAAATGCTAAATGTCAAGGATGTGGAGGATGTTAATTATAGACGACAATGATAGATATGGATATTAGTAAAATTCGTGCTGATTTCCCGATTTTATCGGAGAAAATATATGGTAAGCCGCTTATTTATTTTGATAATGCAGCGACTACACAAAAACCGCGTTGTGTGCTCGATAAGATCACAGAACTTTATACAACGCAAAATGCCAATATACATCGTGGCGTACATTATTTAAGCCAACGGGCAACTGCAGCACACGAAGAAGCACGTCAAACAGTAGCAGAGTTTATTCATGCAGCAGCAGCCAAAGAAATCATTTTTACACGTGGTACAACAGAATCGATAAATTTGGTAGCGACTTGCTTCTCTGAATTATGTAAAGCCGGTGATGAAATTGTAATTACACAAATGGAACATCATTCCAATATTGTACCATGGCAAATAGCTGCCGAACGTAAAGGATTACATTTGCGTATTGCTCCTATCGATGAAAAGGGTGATTTATGCATCAAAGAATTAGAAAGATTGTTGAACAGCAATACAAAATTATTGGCAATAGCTCATGTGTCGAATGTATTGGGAACAATAAATCCAATAAAACAGATTATAGCAATGGCACATGCCAAAAATATACCGGTGCTGATAGATGGTGCACAAGCAGTTGCTCATTTGGCAGTTGATGTGCAAGATTTAGATGCTGATTTTTATACTTTCTCCGGTCATAAAATTTATGGTCCCACAGGCATCGGCATACTTTACGGCAAAGCTTCTTGGCTGAATAAGCTACCGCCCTATCAAGGTGGAGGTGAAATGATTCAAAATGTGACGTTTGAAAAAACCACATTCAATGAATTACCTTATAAATTTGAAGCCGGTACTCCTGATTTTATTGGATCTGTGGCATTGGCTACGGCTTTGAATTATATAAAAGATATTGGAATTGAGCATATTAAAGAATATGAAAATTATTTATTGCAATATGCCACTGAACGTTTATTAGAAATTCCGCAGATGCGCCTGATTGGTACATCAGAACATAAAAGTGGTGTCATTTCGTTTTTGGTTGGGAATATTCATCCATACGACTTAGGATTATTGTTGGATAAAACAGGTGTGGCGGTGCGTACGGGTCACCATTGCGCACAACCGCTTATCGATTTGTTAGGAATTCCCGGAACTGTACGTGCGTCATTTGCTTTGTATAATACAAAAGCGGAAATAGATGATTTTATCGAACATTTACAACTGTGTATTAATATATTGATGTAATTTGACTTAACATTTTTATGGAAAAGGACACCGCAAAATATGTAAAGGTAGAACGTCTTTTAGGGGAGCAATTAGTTCAAAAAATGCCGCGTTGCATAATAAATTATATAAAAAAAATTATCCACGAAACAGAAATCAATGAATCAATAGATTTCTCGCAAGGTGCTATGGGTGCCGATTTTTTTAAACCGGGACTTGAGTACTTAGATATTGCGTACGAGGCACATGGCGTTGAAAATTTACCTCCAAATGATGGTAAACGTTATATTTTTACCTGCAATCATCCTCTCGGAGGACCGGAAGCCTTAATTATAGGAGAGGTTATTCGGCAATATTTTGGTAATAATATTCGTTTCATTGTGAATAAATTATTGACAGAGTTAAAACCACTATCACCGGTTTTTATTCCTGTTGATTTATTAAGTAATAGGCAAACACGTGATTTAAGTATAAACATAGATAATTTATTTCAGTCTGATAGTCAAATTTGCCTTTTCCCTGCAGGTACTTGTGCTAAAAAAATAAAAGGTAAAATAACAGAAATGCCTTGGAAAAAAATGTTTGTCACACGAGCTAAAGTATCTCAACGTGATGTGATTCCGGTGCATTGCACGGGACATAATTCTAACTGGTATTATTTTTTATCCAATGTCAGTCGTTTTTTTGGTATGAAAATGAACCTTGGCATGTTTTATTTGGTTGATGAACTTTTTAAAAACAAACATAAAACCTTTACAGTAACATTTGGTAAACCTATTGCATGGCAAACATTTGATATAGCCAAAACTGATGTGCAATGGGCCAATGAAGTGCGTGAAAAAGTACTTACATTAGACAAAATGAATGTAACTGTTTAATACAAATACAAAGAATATTACATGGAATCTATTATCAAACCAATTGATAAATCGTTAATAAAAGCAGAACTAACAAAAGAATGTTTTTTACGAAAAACAAACAAGGCAGCTAACAAAATATATGTATTGAATGCATTTAATGCTCCAAATGTCATGCGTGAAATCGGACGATTACGCGAAATAGCCTTTCGGGCTGCAGGTGGTGGAACCGGCATGGAGGCAGACATTGACAAGTTTGATACTATGGAAGAACCGTGTCAGCAATTAATTGTATGGAATCCGGAAGCAGAAGAAATTGTTGGAGGTTACCGATTTGTTTTAGGCGAGAATGTAAAACTTGATGATGATTTACAACCAATGTTGGCTACTGCTCACTTATTTAATTTTTCTAAAGAGTTTATAGACAATTATTTACCGTATACTATCGAACTTGGTCGATCATTTGTACGCTTGGAATATCAATCGACACAGGCAGGAGCTAAAAGTCTTTTTACACTTGATAATTTATGGGACGGATTAGGTGCTTTGGTTGTAAAATATCCGCAATTAAGGTATTATTTTGGCAAAGTTACAATGTATCCGTCATTTGGCAGTATAGGTCGCGATTTAATTCTTTTTTTCTTGCAGAAGCATTTTTCCGATCCCGAAAAGTTGGTAACACCTATCAATGAACTTCAGTTGGAAAGTGATATGCAGAAACTGAAAACAACATTTAATAAAAGTAATATGAAAGATAATTATAAAATATTGAATCGGGAAATACGCAATTTAGGACAGAATATTCCACCGCTTGTCAATGCTTATATGAATTTGGCGAATACAATGAAAGTTTTTGGAACAGCCGTTAACGATGAATTTGGCGATGTAGAAGAAACAGGTATTCTTATTACTGTTGCCGATATTTATAAAGAAAAACGTGATAGACATATAGAAACCTATATTTCCGAATTACAGAAAAAGTACGCTTGAAATCTATATTATTAACCCAAACTAAACGGCAAAAGATATGGAAAAAATAATAGCTCCGGTAGATAGACCATTGTTGCGCAATGAATTGACAGCTGAAAAGTTTTTTCGTAACACGAATAAAGCTAACAATGAAATCTATATTGTTAATGCGCATAATTCACCAAATATTATGCGTGAAATAGGGCGTTTGAGGGAACTTTCTTTTCGCCAGGGTGGTGGTGGCAGTGGTCACGAAATTGATGTCGATGAGTTTGATTTTATGGAGAAGCCTTACGAACAGTTGATTGTTTGGGATACTGATGCAGAAGAAATCATTGGCGGATACCGTTTTATTCAAGGTAAAAATGTTGTTATCAAACCTGATGGTCAGCCTAAAATGGCGATGGAACATTTGTTTAATTTCTCGCCGGAATTTATACAAACAGATTTGTCTGCTACAATGGAATTGGCACGGGCTTTCGTACAACCGAAATACCAATCGGTACAAATGGGGCTGAAAAGTCTTTTTGCACTTGACAACTTATGGGACGGTATTGGTGCATTGATTGCCACTTCAAGCGATATTAAATATCTTATCGGGAAAGTTACGATTTATTCTACCATGAAAGAAGAAGCCCGTAATGCCATTATTTTCTTTCTTGATAAATTTTTTGGCAGCCGTACGGGAAAAATTACAGCCAAAAATATTGTTGAGATATCGGAAAAAGAACAGAAAACATTGACACAATTTTTTTCGGAAAAGGATTATAAAGATAATTACCGATTACTTCATAATTACGTTCGTCGATTTGGCGAAGCCATTCCTCCGCTTATTCACGGATATATTGAATTATCATCGAGTATGCAAACTTTTCGTACAGGTTTGGATTGTGACTTCGGAAATATTTACGATACCGGTATGATGATTACCGTAGATGATATTTATACTGCAAAACGACAACGTTATGTAGAAACTTTTTTGGACTCTCATTCAGGCGAAACGCCAAAACTATAATTGTATGGTTCTAATAACCTTTTGTGTGGTTGGAGGCGTAGCTTTAGCCGTATTAATAGGATTCATAATAAAAACAAAACCTCAAAACCAGGATCCTCCAAAGAAAATTCCTGCCGATTGCTGTGGAGAACATTCCGTATGTATGCGTGATAACTTATTGTCAACTACCGATGAAATCGTCTATTTTGATGATGAAGAGTTAGATATGTTAGCCTATAGAGACCCTGTCGATTTTTCAGAAAAAGAGATAGAAGTCTTGGGAAACGTATTTTATACCTTGCGCGAGCAAGATGTGGCAGGGTGGTTGCGCAGCCTGCAACTACGACATATTACATTACCCGATGAAATGCGTGAAGAAGCTCTTTTGATTGTTTCGGAACGTCGAAATCGTGTTTAAAATTAGCTGTTATTGTTGCACATAACTTTTCAGCGTTTCTGCTACTTGTTCCATAAGCCATTTTGGGGTAGATGTTGCACCGCAAATTCCGATGGTTTCAATATTTTTCAGCAAGGAAAAATCTATTTCGTCCAAATCCGAAATAAAATGACTGTTTGGATTGACTTTTTTACATTCTTCGAAAAGAACTTTGCCATTTGAACTTTTTTTGCCGCTTACAAAGAAAATCAATTCAAATTTCACCGCAAAATTCAGAATGTTAGGAATACGGCTGGCAACTTGGCGACAAATGGTATCAAAATAATAAAAATTTGTTTGTGGAGGTTTTACTTCTTTTAGTCGTGCAACTAAACGATTAAATTCTTTAACGGATTTTGTGGTTTGGGAAAACAACAGAATGTCTTTCGAGAAATCAATTTTATCAAAATTATGTTCTCCCTCAATTACAATGGCATGACCGTTTGTTTGCCCTACCAGACCGTTTACTTCGGCATGACCGATTGTTCCGTATATTACAATTTGTGCACCGGCATTCTCCTGATAGGCTTTTTTGATTTTCTTTTGAAGCATTAAAACCACAGGACAGGTGGCATCGATAACCGTAAGATTCTGTTGCTTGGCAATTTCATATGTTGATGGTGGCTCGCCATGTGCTCGAAATAAAATCTTTTCATTAGCAATAGTATTTAACCGTTCATGGTCGATTGTTTTCAGACCACGTGCTGCCAAACGGTGAACCTCTTGCCCATTATGAACAATATCACCTAAACAAAATAATTGTGGAGAAGTAGCCAACTCTTGTTCCGCTTTTTTTATGGCATTTACCACACCAAAACAAAATCCGGATCCTTTGTCAATTTCTATTTTCATATTTCAAATTTATAATCATTTAAAAATCCAAATCAAACAACAAACGTACGCCCCAATTAATGGCATCCGGTTCTTCACGGCGTGTTACTCTCCAAATAGATTCCACCGAAAAAACTTTAAAAATATTGTTTATGCCAAAACCAAGTTCTATATAAGGAACATCAAGTGACAAGGCTGTTTGTGGTAAATCTAATATATGTGAATGTCCATCGCGTAATCCGCCCCATGCAATTTTAAAAATTAATTCTTCGCGCCAATTTAATTTTTTAATGCCGGGAATATAGTTAAAGATCCAACCGTTGGTACAATATCTAAAATGTCCGGAAACAAAAGCATCGGCAATAAATTCCATAGAATTTATTAAACTGAAATCATTTTCCGGGAACCATAATCCACGAGAGCCACGCATCACATTAAGCAAATTAAATGGCACATCACCAAATACGTAACCACCTTCGATGGTATATTTTAATTTCCCAAACATCAGGGGCACGGATTGTTTTACCGATAGATTGAGTTTTCCATATTGTTTGGAATAATCTCCAGTTAAAAAATAACCGTATTCACCGATAAAATTTACAATCGGATAACTATTTTGTAAATAATAACGCCGGAAAAATCCGTCTAAACTTTTTTCTTTAAATGAAAAGCGTAAGCCGATTTTTCCAGATAAAGTACGTACAAACGGTACCGTTTGCTGTTGCTGAACAAATGGCATTAAATCATTACTCAAAATTTCGTCACCACTTACTGTCGCTGTTAGACGGAATCCTTTTTGCTCATAACGATAGGACAGTCCCGCGGTGTGGTGTTCTGCCAAATTTGAATATAACATGGCGCGAGAAAGTGTGGTAAAAATATTTTCGGAGCTTCCTATCATATTGTCGTTTACCAATAATGCACTTTCGTAGCCATAACGTAGAACATCGTTATCGTAAGTTAGGCTAATGGTGTGATGATTGTTGTTGAAACGAGTTCGAAATTCGCCACCATATTTCCAGCGATTGTCGCCAAATCCATAACCTACATAGCCTCCGATGGTAAAATGTTTCATTAAACTTTCTCCCGTGCGTAACGAAATGGTTGGACGAAAACCTTCCAATTTATTATAGCGCAACATGTTAACTATCGGTCCAATATCCAATTTCCAAGCATGAACATAACCAAACATCATAAAATCAACCAAACCATAGGCTACTTTTTGCAATCGGGTTTTGTTTAAACTGTCTATGGCAGAAGAAAAAGTATTTTTGGTAATAGAATCATCCGTTTCATCGACAATTTGTGTGATTGTCGAATCCATGGATTGTGTTTGTGAAAAAGTTTCCTGTTGAGATAAAATGACTGAAATACGAGAGGTATTTTTCTGTGGAATCATATCAAAATGGAAACATAAATTGGCTTTTTTATCGGCATAAAAATAATCGTCTTGTGTAATTTTTTGGAACGTTTGCTCAATTTGTAAGCCGTTTAAAAAATTGATATTGGCAGTATAAGGCATTGAAGCTTTGATTTTTACCAATGCCGAAGATGCAGAATCTATCCACATTTCGCCTTTAAAAACGAGCTCTTTGTCATTTTTAGGGTAAAAACGAATATGATATATTTTGGCTTCTGCTTTTTGAATACTGTCAATCAGATAATATTGATAATACAAATTTCCCTGGTTGGCAATCGGACTCATAAAATTTCGCTGTAAAACAGGAATGACATTGTGGTAGAAATTGATTTCCGGAATTTGGTTATCAAGAAAAATTCTTAATTGTTCATTTGAAAGGATATTAAGTGTTTTCGCTTGCTCGTCAAGCACATTTATTTGAATAGAATCAGGCGAAAAGCAATCTATTTTTTCTGATTTCATCGAAAAATGAACAGGCAATTGATACGAAGAATCGGAATTATTTAAAGTTCCGGCGGTTAGCTCGCGAAATAATTTGCGCTGCAAGTGTTTTGATCGAATATTGTTAAGATAAAATTTGCGTTCATCATTTCGAATTGTGCTATAATGTTGTTTTTTATCAGGGTTATTATTGTCTTTGTTTTTGCGTACTTTTTCCAAAATTGGTAATGCTTCATTTGCCCCGGGAACTACTACCAGTTCGTCCAATACATTGCTCTCCTCTTTCAACAAAACTTGTATAACTTCATCTTTCTTTTGTAGCGAAATCTCACGTTTCTTATAACCTAATACCGACACACATAACTTCTTGTGATAGTCGGAATTACGAAAGAAAAAATACCCTTCCGAATTAGTAGTCGTACCTATAGATGTACCTTTAAACCATACATTTGCAGCTTCTATGGGTGTACCGTCTTCTGCGCTTAAAACCTGCCCAAAAACAATAAAATCCTGAGCACACAGCCAAGGTGAACTAATAATTGTCAGAAGCAGATATATTGCTATTTTTTTTGTCACACTAATTTACATGTTTTGGAAATTCCACAACTTCAAGATTCTGGATATTTGTACCATCAATTTCCAAACGAATAATGGTGCGTACCATGTGTTGCCCTGATATTCCTGCGGCTCCCGGGTTTACACATAACATATTAAAATCTTTGTCATATTGTACTTTAAGAATATGTGAATGTCCGCAAACAAATAATTGAGGCTTATATTTTAAAATTTCTTGTCGTGCTTCAAAAGCATACCGTTTTGGATAGCCGCCAATGTGGGTAAGCAAAACAGAGACCTGTTCACATTGAAAGAAATTAAATTGACGAAGTTCTATATAGCGCAATGCTCCTCCGTCCATGTTTCCGTAAACGGCACGCAAAGGCTTAAAATCTTTCAACTGATTATACACTTCTTCGGAACCGATATCACCGGCATGCCAAATTTCATCGCAGTTTTTCAAAGCATTCATCACCGATTCATCCAAAAAACCATGAGTATCCGATAAAATACCAATCTTTGTCATATTCTTATTTTTTGTGATGTTTTGCTTTTTCTATGGCGCGCTGTTGCAAATAAGCGGCTAAATTTTCGGGGGTGGTTTTCCAGCGTCGGTGCATCCATACCCATTGTGTAGGATATTGTCGGATAATATTTTCCAGCACTAATGTCTGTTGTTGTGTATTGTCATACAAATCTTGTTCTGTATTGCCTGTATTTATTGTTTCCAAAGGCGGTTGAATAATAAATTTATAGTTGCCGTCGTTTTTGCGTGTCATGGCCATTGGTACCACAATTGCACCTGTTTCTATTGCCAATCGTGATACACCCATTGGTGTATAAGCCTTTTTGCCGTAGAAATCGACAAAAACACCTTTTACTTTGGTATCCTGATCTATCATTACTATTAAGCAATCGCCTTTTGTTAAGGCTTCTACCAATTTTTGGTAAGAACCATCACGCGAAATATTTTTCATACCACGACGGCTGCGAAAACGTACCATCATTCGTTGAATGAGGAAACCTTTAATTGCCTTACTTGCTGCAGAAGTTTCGTACCCCATCATAGGAGGTGTGACGGCAGCCAATTCCCACAAACTTAAATGCGGAACCAAACAAATTACGCCTTTCTTTTGTTCATAAGCCGTTTTGAGATAATTTTCGCCTTCAACTTCTACCAATTCAAAGAAGTGTTTTTTGTCCGTAATATGAGCCGTAGCATAAAAATCGATAACCGTTTTGGCTGTATTCACAAATACGTCTTGTGCCATTTGTTCAATTTCATTGGATGATAAAACGTTGCCATAAGCAATGGTAAGGCTGTTTAGTGTGCGCTTTTTTGATGTTTTGTTAAACTTATAAGTAAATGTTCCGATACGGGTGGCAAATGCGCCACGTTTGGATTTCGGGTAAAACCGAACAAACAAAATCATTAACCGCAAAAATGGATATGCCAGAAACAGTAATGTTTCTCTACGGGCAGTTTTTATTTTTTGATTTTTAATGAGTGACATTTGATTTAGATTTTAAAAGTTTCCATTATCCGACTTTTTCTTGATTCCGTTTAAAACAACGGACATAATTTGTGTGCGATGACCTTTGATGTAGTTACCAATATTATTGTTGATGTAGGGCGCTTCAAGACCTTTCAGTGAATAGAGGAACATCATCGCTACCCACTGAGTGTTGTTTAGGCGAAAATCACCGGAAGCAACTCCTTCGTCAAAAATCTGTTTTATCATGCGTATTTCGCGTACATCTATGGGACGACGTGCTTTTTCCACTTCATAAATGTTTCTGAAAAAATCGGAACGCAAAGACCCATTGCGTGAAATAGCTTCTTTAATAGCTTCGAAGCGGACAAAAATGTAATCTTCCAATTTTCGTTCCGGCGATGCAGACGAAGCTAAAACTTTCTTTAAACGATCAATCAATAAATCTAATTCGTTCTCTATTACAGCCAAATAGACTTCATCTTTGTTGCGAAAATAGGTATAAACAGTACGCCTGCCCTTACCTGCGGCAACGGCAATTTCGTTCATTGTAACATTACCTTTTCCACGTTCGGCAAATAATTGTCGGGCGACATCTACTAAGATATCCCGCGTTTTGGAGTGCTTTTCTTTTCTCATATTTCAGATTTTGTGCAAAAATATAAAATTTCTTGTTATTAACACCCCAAAAACAAAGATTATTTTCACACTTTAATTAAAGTGTGCATATTTATTGTTTGACATTTTAAAAAATTCATAATGAGTCATTTTTTTTGTACCTTTGCAACTTATTTATAAAATTCATTCTATATGTCGGACACCAAGTATATTTTTGTAACCGGCGGAGTAGCTTCTTCGCTTGGGAAAGGTATTATATCCGCATCTTTGGGCAAACTGCTGCAAGCTCGCGGTTATCGGGTAACCAACCAAAAATTAGACCCTTACATCAATATTGATCCGGGAACATTAAATCCTTATGAACATGGGGAGTGTTATGTTACTGTTGATGGACATGAAGCCGATTTGGATTTGGGACATTATGAACGTTTTCTAAATGTTCAAACACATAAATCGAACAATATAACCAGCGGACGTATTTATCAAAATGTTATTCAACGTGAAAGGCATGGCGATTTTTTGGGAAAAACCGTTCAGGTAATCCCGCACATCACCGATGAAATTATTCGCAATATCAAGCAATTGGGAACTAACAATCAGTTCGATTTTGTAATTACAGAAATAGGCGGAACTGTTGGCGATATAGAATCACTTCCATACATAGAAAGTGTACGACAAATGCTTTGGAATATGCGCAAAAACTGCTGCTGTATTCACTTAACGTATGTTCCTTATTTGGCAGCTACCGGCGAACTTAAAACAAAACCAACACAACACTCTGTAAAAGAATTGCAGCAAGAAGGTGTTCAACCCGATATTTTGGTGCTTCGAACAGAACACCCCGTTACCAAAGAAGTACGTAAAAAAGTGGCACTTTTTTGCAATGTAGATTTAGATGCAGTTATAGAATCGGCGGATGTCAAAACAATCTATGAAGTTCCGATAAGAATGCAAAAAGAAGGTTTAGACAAAGTGGTACTCCGAAAATTGGGGGTTCCTGATGATAAACCTACCGACATGAAAGATTGGAATGCTTTTCTTGATAAGCTCAATAATGCCAAAGAAGAAGTTAAAATAGGTTTGGTAGGTAAATATGTCAAACTGCCCGATGCCTATAAATCCATTACCGAATCATTAATACACGCTTCAGCATATAATAATCGCAAACTTAATCTTAAACTTATTTTATCCGAAGATATAACAGAAGAAAACAGTGCAAAAATATTAGACGGGTTAGATGGCATTTTAATTGCACCCGGTTTTGGAGAACGTGGAACAGAGGGCAAAATTTCGGCTGTGAAATTTGCTCGTGAAAACAATATTCCTTGTTTGGGCATCTGTTTAGGTATGCAATGTATGGCTATTGAGTTTGCTCGCAATGTGTTAGGATTGAAAGGCGCACACAGCACAGAATTAGATCCCTCTACACCATATAAAGTTATTGATATTATGGAAAGCCAAAAAACTGTACTGCAAAAAGGTGGCAGTATGCGTCTTGGAGCTTTCAATTGCGAAATAAAAGACGGAACGCTTATAAAATCGATTTACGGAAAAGACATTATCAGTGAACGTCATCGTCATCGTTTTGAATTTAACAACGAATACAAAGCAGAGTTTGAAGCCAATGGCATGATTTGCTCCGGCATCAATCCTGAAACAAATTTAGTAGAAATCATAGAACTACCTCAAAACAAATGGTTTATAGGTGTTCAATTCCATCCGGAATATAGTAGCACCGTTTTAAATCCACATCCTTTATTTATTAATTTTGTAAAAGCGGCTATTGAGAAGTAGCCAGATTTTTTAATTTATGGACAAAAACACGATTATTGGGTTTGTTCTTATTGCAGCCATTTTAATTGGCTTTAGCTGGTTGAACAAACCTTCGGAAGAAGAACTCGCGAAACGTAAACATTACAATGATTCTATTACGCTTGTAAATCAAGCCAACGAAGCTGCTGCTTTGTTGCAACAAGAGATGCAGCAAAACGATACAGCTACAAAAGAAACTGTTGTTCCAACACTATCTCTTAAAACTTCCATGGGCACAGAAGAGTTTGTAACCATTGAAAACGATTTATTAAAATTAGTTTTTTCCACTAAAGGCGGCTTTGTATATTCGGCGGAACTTAAACAATTTAGAACGCACGATTCTTTGCCACTGATTTTATTTAACGGACCAGATGAAAATCTGATAAATTTTGCATTTCTTACGGTCAACAATCGCATATTAAACAGTAGTGAACTCTACTTCAAACCGTTTGTTACACGTACAGACAGCAATTCGACAGTAACCATGCGCTTGGCTGTCGATTCGGTAAGTTATATTGATTTCGTATATGATTTACCAAAGGATAATTACATGGTGGATTTCAAAATTGTGCCCCACAATATGACCGAGGTTTTGGATGCACGCATGCAAAGTGTAGAACTCACATGGACCGAAAAAATTCGCCAACAAGAAAAAAGTCGTAAGTTTGAAAATCGCTATGCAACCCTTAATTTCAAATATACAGGTGATGATATGGAGGCGCTTAGTGAATCAAAAAATGACAGAAAACAAGGAGCCGGACGAATTAATTGGATTGCATTCAAAGACCAATTTTTCAGCAGTATTTTAATCGCTGACAAATCGTTTCGTTCAGGAACATTTGAAAGCAATATGGCCAAAGATAATTCTAAATATCTAAAATTTTATTCGACACGTACAGCTGTCGATTTGGATCCAAGTGGTCAACAGCCGACAAATTTAAAATTATATTATGGTCCAAATCAATATAAAATTTTGGATTCCTATAATAAAAACATGCCGGAAGGTGTTGACAAGTGGGAGTTGGAAGAACTTATTCCTTTGGGATGGAGTTTATTTCGATGGATTAGCAAATGGCTAATTATTCCATTATTTAATTTCTTTGGCAGCTTTATTTCCAATTATGGTATTATTATTCTTTTGCTTACCATTGTGGTAAAACTCATTTTATTGCCTTTTACCTTCAAATCGTATATGTCATCGGCAAAAATGCGTGTGCTTAAACCGCAAATTGATGAAATTAATGCAAAAATACCACCCGAAAAAGCGATGGAACGTCAACAGGCAACCATGAACTTGTATCAAAAAGTAGGGGTCAGCCCTATGAGCGGGTGTTTACCATTACTTTTACAAATGCCTATCTTATTTGCCATGTTCAGCTTTTTTCCTGCCAGTATCGAATTACGGCAGCAAAGCTTCTTATGGGCGCAAGACCTTTCGAGTTATGACCCGATAATCAGTTGGGACGCTTATATTCCGATTATTACGCCTTATTTTGGTAACCACATCAGTTTATTTTGTTTGCTGATGACCATTACCAATATTATTTATACCAAAATAAACATGGCATCGCAAGGTGGTGGAGGCGAGCAAATGAAAATGATGAAATGGATGATGTATTTGATGCCATTGATGTTCCTTTTCATGTTCAATGATTATGCTTCAGGATTAAGTTATTATTACTTTATTTCATTGCTTATTACTATCGGACAAACTTATCTGTTCCGTTTGTCTGTTAATGAAGAAAAATTGCTGAAACAGTTGGAAGCCAACAAGAAAAAGCCTAAAAAGAAAAGCGGTTTCATGGCTCGTTTGGAAGAAGCACAACGTTTGCAGCAACAACAAATGAAACAACAGAACAAGAAAAAATAAATCTGTATCTGATTATAAAATCCCGCCCTTTTTATAGAGAGAAAGAGTGGGATTTTTAGTGTCATTTTTGGGTGTATAAAAAGAAATACTTATATTTGCAATCCTATATAATATTTTTTGAAATAAAATTATTGTTTTATGAAACGAATTACTCTTTTAGTTTTATCTACATTCTTTTGTGTTTGCTCATTTGCTGCAATTACCCATGGTAGCAAAGAAGGAGTTGGTGGTCAAGAAGAAGCAAGCGTACCGGCTCTTGTTCGATTTAAAGCGTATGCTACTATTTGGACTGCACCTGTTATAGACTATCGTTATTGGGATATCGCACAAAATAAATGGGTTGAATTTGCTTCAGTAGGAGCAATGAGAAAAGTGTCGGTAATTGACAATAGTCCTTATGTCATTTGGGAATACGATATTGATCAAGACGCCTATACACTGGCAGAGCGTGCCAATGCCGAATTACAGATACGTATAGGACAAGGTAACCGAGTGTTATCTACACAATATGTAACAGCTCCTACTTACAATGATTCGGTACTTTATACGGCATCAAACATTCCTGCTCAAACGGTTACGGAGAATAACACCAACTACACAATGGGCTATTTGTATAAAATGACTTGGAATGATCCCGATTTCCATAAATATTATGCATCATTGGAAGGAAAATCCGGTTATGAATTGCGCCGTGCCGTGACTGATATTATTGGTGATCCGAGTGTTATTAGTTATGGCGCTTTACGTTCAGCCTATAAACTGACAGATGTGAGGTCAGATGGTTCGATGTGGGATATGTATTCCAATTGTGGCGGAACGTATTATGATCCGGCAGGAGAATCAGGAGGTGTAGAAGAATGTTCGGCTGGTTATAACAGAGAGCATTCGTTGCCTAAATCGTGGTGGAAACATGTAGATACGGCACCTCTGAAAATGTACAGCGATATTGTACATGTAATACCTACAAATAGTACGATAAACAGTGCACGTGGTGCCTATCCGTATAGCGAAATAGCCAATCCGACAACAACTTATGGAAACGGAAGTAAAGCGGGAAACAGTTCATACCCGGGTTATACCAATTCGGCTTTTGATCCTGCAGATGCATACAAAGGCGATTTGGCGCGCATCTATTTTTATATGACAATTTGCTATCCGAAAGCAAATTATACTCAATCTACATTTACGACAAGTGCCGGCAGCATTATTTTTACATTTGATACTATCAATGATTTTACGGCAATGGGACGCAGTTTGTTGATGAAGTGGCACCGCAATGATGTCGTTTCCGACAAGGAACACATTCGTAATGATGGTGTACAATCATTTCAAGGCAACCGCAATCCGTTTGTCGATATTCCGCAATTAGCTGAATATTTCTGGGGCAAAAAACAAGGTAAACCGTTCTATTTTGATCCATCGAAAGAGCCTGTAGAACCGGAGCAACCTTGCGCTGATATTGATTACAGTGAAGCTTTTACAAACACATTTGGAAAATTCAATATTTTGAATATGGTTGGTACGAAAACATGGATAAATGACGCCACCTATGGTGCCAAAATAAATGGTAATGGCACAAATGTTGAGTCTTGGTTAATTTCCCCAATGTTCAATTTTTCAAAAAAGAAAAATGCCGTCATTACATTTGAGCAAGCTATTAATTACTGTTCAAATGCAGATGCATTAAAAACCAACCATACGCTTTGGATTTCAAAAGATTATGATTACAATCCGGCAGAAGCCACGTGGGAGCCATTGACCTTTTCTGCCATGCCAACAGGTACTAGTTGGACTTTTAAGGCTAATACAATAAATATCCCGCAATCTTATCTGACAGACAGCATTCATATAGCTTTTAAATATCTGTCCACTACAACTCTTGCATCTGTTTGGGAAATTAGAAAATTTGTGCTAAAAGCTGAATGCTCTGAAAGTGCAGTAGAAGAACATTATGATAATGTAACTTGTATTTTTACGGATAATAACGGTATTGTAATTCAAAAATTACAACCTGCTACCATAGCTGTTTACGATTTGTTGGGACGTTGCTGTTTCCACTCGTCAAAAAATTATGAGAGTACCGTTCATATTCCTGTTGATGCAGGCATCTATTGTGTACGGATTGACAATACGACTTACAAAGTAATTAAATAATAATCAGCAAATAAATTGATACAAAACGCAGCAAAATCCATTGGATTTTGCTGCGTTTTGTAAATGAATATGTTAATTCACAAATTCTATTTCTTTAAAGAAAAACTCCTTGTTTTGCCCACTTTGAGTTTGTAAAATCAATATTCCCGATGGTTTTACACCCAAAAGTTTAGCTTCCACAACTTTTGATGTTGCTTTGATAAGGAACGGATAAAACCCGTCGTTGCGGTAGAGCGCATCAAAATAACGTTGTTGGAGAGTATGATTAATTTTGCAATAGGAAGCGAGCATTGCGTCAATAATTTTTCCCAAAACCATTGTTCTGTCAAATTCATGTCCTGCAATTTGGCACATGGAAACAGGATTGGGTGCATCGCTAAAAAAATGTGTTTGATTTACATTGATACCTATTCCAACTATTGCCTGTTCCATTTTTCCTGCTATTACGGTCGTTTCAATTAAAATACCGCACAATTTTTTATTGTTCCAATAAATATCATTTGGCCATTTTATTTTGACAGTTTCACCCAAAATATCGGATAGAGCCGTTTTTATGCCCAATGCTATTGCTTCTGAAAGGAGAAACTGACAGGCGATATCTAAAGTTGTAGGATAAAATAGTGTACTGAATAACAGGTTTTTACAACGCTCCGATTCCCATTTGTTGGCAGCTTGCCCACGTCCTGTTGTCTGAAAATCGCTTACAATGGTGTAACCTTCAGGCAAAACAGAGTTTTTGAGTTTTTCCCGTAACGCATCGTTGGTTGAGGTTGTTTCGGAAATATGTGAAATCAGATTGTTCATTCGGTTGTTGTTACACTGTCGAGCAGCCATTGTTGAATAGCTTTGATAACAACCGATCGTGGTTGCGAAAAATTATTGACTGCTACGGTAAAAATATAATGATGTTTTCCGTCATTGATATAACCGGAATAACATTGAATATGCGACATACTGCCACTTTTTAGTTGCACACAACCTTGTAATCTTGTGTTTTTCAATATGTTACGAACTGTTCCATCTTTTCCTGCTTGTGGTAATGATGCCAAAAAATCTTCACTGTAACGACTCTTTGTATTCATATACAGCAAAATTTCGTTTAAAAATTTTACAGTAAAAGTATTTTCGCGTGATAATCCGGAACCGTCTTGTTGCATAAACGAACTGACATCAATGCCTTTTTGTTCCCAAAATGATTTGATAATTCGTTTTGCACTGTCGTTGGTACCAACTCCGGTTTTGACAAACGCTATGTGTTTAAAAATATGTTCGGCATAGTGATTGTTGCTTTGGAAATTGACTATTTTAATCATCTCTTTTAAAGCAGGAGAAGTGTGTATGTACAACTGTTTTCGTGATGTGGTGGAAACCGTAAAAATGGCAGTTTCATGACCCGAAACAGTAATGTTGTTTTCTTCTAATGCTTGTTTAAACTGTTGTGCCAAAAGTTGTGGAGGATTTGGAATGTCGCCACGTACTACAAATGTTTTTCGGTAGGCGGGAATTGCTCCACGTAATATGCGTGTGTTACACAATGGTGCGCCGTAGATGTAGGCACTGTCGTAGTCAATTTTAGAAGCACGTAACTGATTGTTTATTATCAGATTTGGATTTTCGGGTTTTATTTTGAACAGCACAGGTGTCGTTCCGACAGCATCTGTCTGAAAACTAAGGTACAACGTATTGTCGTTTATGGAAATGCCATATATTCCCGATGCGTAATAATTAGCCACATCAAGCCATGTCCAGCGAGGATTAAATCCTTCATCATCATAAGCAGATGCGTCTGCCACAATATTTCCGGTTACTTTGGCTATGCCTGCACGCCGAACAGCTTCCGTCCACGTTTGCATAAAATTGCGGTCGCCAATAAAATCCGAACCTAATGTAGGATCTCCAGTGCCACGAATATACAAATTGCCATTCAAAATGCTGTCTTGTATTGTGCCATCGTATTCTATGTAAGTTCTAAACCGGTAATCGGCACCCAAAATTTCGAGTGCGGAAGCTGTGGTTATCAATTTGGTAATGGAAGCAGGCGTAATCGCGACCTCCGATTGATAATGTGTAATTCTCTCTCCTGTAATGGCATCATTAATGGCAAAACTTACCATTGCACCATTCAACTTTTGCTGCAATGTAGCTTGTCCCTTGCTTGGCAAAAAGAATATGAGGGAAAAACAAAAAATTAATATGTAACGCATGTTTACCATAGTAAAGCCGGAAAAAACGTACAACAAAATCCCAAGCAGAACCCTGCAAATGTTTGGGCTAAAGTATGTGCTTTAAGGTAGATGCGGCACGAAGCCACAATGCCTGAAAGTAGAATGACGCACACAAACAATCCGACAGGATTGGCATTAACCAAGAAAGCACCTGCAAAAACTGCTCCGCAAAAACCGCCCATGCCACTCATGTGAGCACTTATTTTCCACGAAAAATTAATCATAATCATGCAAATAAGGCTGATAGAAACACCTAACATTACACGAACAATCCAAAGATTTAGATTGACCATCCATAAAAATACGGCACACAGCAGATAACAGAAGAAACAGATGATATAAGGTATTGTTCGTTCCGCTTTGTCGTCGATAAAATAATCCTTTACCTTTTTGGTTTTTATAAGACACAAAATAACCAAAGCAGGAACGATTGCCGTGAACAGTGCAACTCCGAAAAGAATAAAAAGTTTTTGACCAATGGTGTAATAATATTGATAAATCGGTAGATTTAACAATAAAATGATGCCATATAATGGAAGAAACAGCGGTTGAAAAACAATGGATATTATTTGAGCAAAATTGCGCATTTATGTTCGGATTTTTTACAAAGATGTTTATATTCGCTATAAAACAAGGAAACGAATACGTTTATTTTCAATTAATTAGCGGTATAAATATGAATTAATTGCCATAAACAAAGTTACCTGAATTTTTGAAACTTACAAAAAACTCCCCTATAAGGGGCAAACCGTGCACTGTGTTACGTTAAATATCTGGTTACCGTTATTCATTTTTAGTATTTTTCTTTTGATATAATAAGAGGTCATTGTCAATATCAACAAATATTGTTGTGGTTTTGTCAAATATATAATAACTCCATATAAGATATAATTGATAACTTGTATATAAAAAATAAGCAAAATGAACCACAATGAGATTCTTAAAAAAAAGGAATATATAAGAAATCCCAATACAATAAACGTCATTATGTTATAGAAAATAAAAGTGCCTTTATTAAAACGTATATATTTCTTCATGATTACCATCCTCCGTTATTAAATCTCCTTTTGGCGCAAGTTTACTTACCTTCGGACGTGATTTCCAATTCTTAATTTATGCCTTTTTATATTATCAGTTTCATAACTGATAATTCTATAATCATTTCCTCTTACTTACAAAAGTAACAATTTTATTTGTACGGCTTAGAATTTAAATCCTAAAGAAAGATTACACATTTGCATATTTTCGACAGAGTAAATGCCATATACTTTAGCGTAACCCACCTTTAAGCTAATGGCGTATTTTGGTGTAACCATAAAATCAGCACCTGCCGAAGCAAAAAAACCTAATTTTAATGCATTGGTGTGGTCGGTAAAATAATTATCTTCAAAATATTGAGGATTCCAATCGGCTGTGGCATACGATTCCGTTCCTGCGGCAATAGAAATATTACAACCTGCTTCAATTATTGGACGCACAACACTTTTTGTGTAAGTATAATGCAAACCTATTTGCGGATTAATTAAAAAGGTTTTGTACGTCAAATTACGCTGTGAATAATCATCGTGCCATTGCTTATCAAATTGGGCTAAATCTAATGCGATTGTCAGTCCAAAAGAGTCGCTGAGGCGAGGATAACGCAAGTTTACCCCCAAACGAATAAGTGGCGACCAATCATTTTGTTTAATAAAGTTGTTCGAAACGCCACGTCGTGCCAATTGAGCAGTAAGACAGGAAGCACCTGCGGACACATAAATATCAGTAATTACTTTATTCTTGTTCGATGAAGCAAAAATTACAGGAGAAGACTCTGATGTTAATGCTTGATATTTGCTCAATAATTTTTTTAGCGATTTACCTGTTAATTTTGTTTTATTAATCTCGTCTCTTAAAGAAGGAGCATCGCTTAAAAGATAGGTAAGTTGTCCTATATAGCGATTGTCATAACGATTGAAACTCTTTCCGTCTATGGATTGAATAAAAGTCACATTCTGTTCCAATCGGATAAGTTGAGACTCGTTGCGCCGACGCACAAAGAAATATTCCTTATTGTCGGTGGCATTCATATAGAAGTAAAGGTTTATTTCTCCTTGTTCCAAAAACTCGAGAAAAACCAATTTCGGTTCTTCGTCTTTGAGTGTTATCTGTTCGGAAACATACATATTTCCGTTTTCCAAAAAGCGATAACTTTGAATTTCGCCGGGCAGGTAAGTTATAACAGAATCGTTTTGATTTACCTGAAACTGACATTGAAGGGCATTTACCTTTTCAACATTGAGTGCGACATTGCCCCAAAGCGTATCAAGACCATTAGTCACAACATAACCTTGTTGAAATTTGTTTTTCGAATTACCCGCAAAAACAAACGACATGGCAATTAATGCCAACAATTGAGTAAAAATAATTTTTTTCATATTAGTAAAATTAGCATCTATTTTGATTAAAAAAATAATGATTTATCGATAAATTAAAAAACCTGTTTCGTATAGGGCGTTATGTAGTCGGTGCAGTATTTCATTCCTGTAGCATCGTAGTGGTTGAGTATCTGGTTGCCGTTATTCATTTCTGTTATTTTTCTTTTGCTCTACCACACAAGGAGACTCGTTCGGGAGAGGTGGTTTCTTGTTGTTTTTAACGATTCTATTTATAAGATACAAAATAATTACAACTAAATAGATAATAAAAAATTTGAGATAAATTAGGATTATATTCATCTTGATTTTACAAGAATTGTAAGTGCAAATTATATCATTTTGATCAAAGTTTTCTTCTATATGATGCTTATAGTCAATTATATAATTCCGAAATGCAAAACAGCAAACAGTAATTAATATAATTGAAATAGACATAATTATGATATTAAACATATTATTCCTTAGTTTCTTTATGCCATTCGTTTGCTTCTTTGTCTCTTGAGTATTTGTTAGAATCTTATATTTTAAGTTAATATGGTTTTCTATTTGTAATTTCCTAATTATATGATTAATAAAATATAAGAGTATTATCAATAGATATATAATGAAAATTTTTATATAATTTAAGATTATATGTATTTCCTGTTTGTAGGAATTATAAGTGTAAATTAAATCTTTTTGATCAAAATTTTCGTCTATGTAATATTTATAAGTAATCATATAATTCAAACATATGAGGCTGCAAAAGACGATTAATATAACCGAGATTGAAATTATTATAATATTAAATGTATTATTTTTCATATTCATCAAGTATTGTATTTAGCTGAATTTGTTTTACTTCTTCATCTGCTTGTTTGGCTGCTTCTTGAAGTTTTAAGACCGCATTTGCAGGACTTTTAGATTGTAAGTCTAACTTTCCGTCTGTTGCTATTTTCACAGCCTCTGATGTCTTTGTTGTACAATTATTGTCTAACAAGTCATATGTATCTATAACTCTTGCATTATCAGAATCTTTATAATAGCCTCTTGATGGTTTTTGATTAGAAGCTTCAAATGTTTCATTAAAAAAAGCATCTACTTTAGCATCTTCTCCTACTTGCAATTCGTAAATAGATGCTCTTTGATTTTTATATTCATTCTGAATATAATTTAAAGCTTCTTGTCCTTTCATAATTATAAGAACTCCTTCACCATTCATACTAAGACCACCACTACTTGATTTATTCACATTTCCATACCTGCCATAAGTATAAACAGTCGTATTCTTCCCTTCTCCTGTAGTAATAAAAGTATGTCCAAGTCCTTGTGTCTCGACATATATTCTTGGAACTCTTCCGTCCGGATCTATATATTTGACAGGATTATTAAGGCAGTAGGCATACGGTGAAACATCATAATATTTCTCTGCCAGTAGGTCAATGGTGGTAAACCGACCTATGGCAGAATACAGACCACGCCAGCCGTAGTCGTACGTATCGTATCCATGCATTTCTATAAACTCTTTGCCGTTATTCATTTTTAGTATTTTTCTTTTGCTCTACCACACAAGCGGACTGCGGCAGCGAGGGTATTATTGGCACAAATTGGAAACTAAAAATCACGTCTGAAAAGAAGTAAACTTGCGCCAAATAAGGAGCGCCAAATATAGGTGGATTAACTATCACCTATAGTCTCTTGCAGATCTGTTATTATCAGGGTTTGTCTTGTCATAAACTACTGTAATAGTATCGCCCACTGACAACGCATCACTTGTAGGATAATGTTTTCCACTACCTTGATACTTCTTTTCTTCTACGAAAAATTCATAGCTGAAATAATCCGTATACCTAATAGTGTAGAAATGGTCAATGACCATTGCTTTTGAATATTCTAAGTTTTTATCTAATGACCGTTTCTTAATAATACCTCCTATCAATAAATAAGCGATGAATACCCCACACATGATACTAAAAAGCCAATAAATGGTGTCTTTTAAGTTTTTCATCTTGAATATATTTGGTTAATAGACCGTTGTACGCGAGTTGCATCATTCTGCTGAACTACAGGATCTTTGAGTGAAGTCGAAACTCTTGATGTAGAACCTGTTCCTATTGCCTTGTTAGCCTGTCCGCCAACAATTCCCCCTGCATAACTGGCAGCGGCATTTGCCCCTATCTGAACAGTCGTACTGTTTACCGTTGCCTGTACCTGTTTCAATGAAGATTTGGTTTCTTTGGTAAGTGTTGCCGCCGCACTTGAGCCTAAATCAGAACTGACAGCCTTGTTAAAACCTGAAGTAACATTATCAACTACTTTTCCGGGTACAACCGAAGATACTGCATCTATAGCGACATTAGTTATTGACTTGTTTTCTCCTATAACTCCGCCAATAGTTTGAATTTCACCTTTTGCATTAACATCAATCGCAGCGTCTGCAGCAACAACAGCTATCGTAGCCGCTTTTGCTGCAGTGGACATTCCTGGCATGGCAATGGCAGAGGTTACAAATGAAGTTCCAACACTTGTATAGTCAATACTTGACATGGCTTGACCAAAACTCTGCCCATCAACCATTGATACGGTAATTTGCGCAGTTGCGTCTGCAATGGCTCCTACAACTCCTTTTATTAATGGGACCAATAAAACAGGCATTTTCCCGTCCGGATCTACCAGCATTATAGGATTATTTGCACAATACGCATACGGTGAAATACTATAATATTTTTCTGCCAGTGGGTCAACTGTAGTAAACCGCCCTATGGCGGGGTAGAGGCCACGCCAGCCGTAGTCGTACGTATCGTACCCGTGCATTTCTATAAACTCTTTGCCGTTGTATTTATTCGGCTGTGTGCTTATGCCTGTGCCTTCGGCGTAGGGAAGGTCGTTGGCATCCCTAACCCCTCCATCTGTAGGAGTTTTTAAGGTGGTTATAAGGTTAAATGTTGGTTTCATCTTATCTGTCGTTAAGAAATCGCAATTTCAAAATTTCAATGACATTATAATCTGGACGTACAGTTAATTTATACTTATTGGAATATACTAAAGAATCCCATTGATCATACATATTCAAGTCTATCGAATCCATATTTATATTTAATGGCATACGAGGATCAACCCATGTCGCATCATTTTGTAATGAAAGTAAAAAAACTTCCTTGTCAAAATAAAAACCGAAAACACTAATACTATCATTTAACGAATATAAAAAAGTATCTCTATGATAAAAGGTATCCCAAAAACCACTTTTAAAAAATATTGACGGATAATAAGACGAATAATCTTCTATTTCTGTTATAAAATTACTTTTATAATTATACTCAAAGACATCCGGTCTGCTAAAAAAGTCTGCTGTATGACAATAGTTCAATAAACTGTCAGAAAATACATAGTATTTTTCATTGATATTAATCCCTATAGGGTTTTCTATTTTAATTTTACCAATATAATATTGAAAAAATATTTTATTAGAAACACGAAAATTTCTATATAAAATTTCTCCCAATAAGCACAATAGCAAAAAACATAAAAATACAATCAAAATAACATAGCATTTTCTTTTCATCTTATAAAGTCTATTATCTTTTCAACAACACTTCTATTTTCTTTTTTATTTATACTTTCGTCTATATTCTGTTGAGAAACTTTTTCACTTCGATTTGGATTATCCGCAGAAGAAGTCATAATTCCTTCTTCTGAATGTTCCATTCCTATTGTATGTCCTATTTCATGGGCACCTGTTTCTGACTCTGATTTATCTGCCGCGACAACAATATATTGTTCTTGACTTGTTACTCCATTTTTACGTTTGTCAACGGTATTAAATTTTTCAAGATCTCCAAGTTGGTAAGAATTACCAAGTTTATCAAAGCCTGCTTCTTTTTTAGGATCTGGCACTGTATATAATTGTAAGTCAAAAGAAACGGAATATTCTACTCCTTTTGTGTTCGTAAATTTTAAATCTGTTTTATTATTCCAAAAAGCAACAGCTTTTGTCGCGGACGTTTTACTTTTTTTATCTGTATAATAATTAGCCGTAATTATCATTGTTCGTTTATCATTATCAACATTAAGCCTATAGTCCCTTCCGTCCGGATCTACCAGCATTATAGGATTATTTGCACAATACGCATACGGCGAAACATCATAATATTTTTCTGCCAGTGGGTCAATGGTGGTAAACCGACCTATGGCGGGGTAGAGGCCACGCCAGCCGTAGTCGTACTCATCGTACCCGTGCATTTCTATAAACTCTTTGCCGTTGTATTTATTCGGCTGTGTGCTTATGCCTGTGCCTTCGGCGTAGGGCAAACCGTGTGCATAGTACTGCGTACGCTGCACGGTGGCATCAGGCAGATACGGCCTTTTGGGCGGTCGTGGCACTACCCATTGGGCATCGTACCACACCTCACGCACGTTGCCAAGATGGTCTTTCAGATAATAGTAGTAGTTGCTTCCCTTGTGGTAGCCGTAAGGGTTCTGCACGCGCT
>JAQUTW010000022.1 GCA_028694215.1 Paludibacteraceae bacterium
TTTTGTACGAGATTGTTCATTATATTTAATTATCTGATTAATAATCAAATATACGACTTTTTTGTCAAATGAACAATCTTTTTTTACTTTATTTTTTTACTTTTTCCTAAATGCACAACAGGTTTTATTTATTCTTTATTGCTGTAGTATTTGCCATATCTGCAAATGCACAAATGAAAGTGTTTAATACCGGAAATGTTTTGATTGGTGGTACATCGGGAACACTCTACGGTAATATTCAATTAAATTTTGGAGAAACGGGAACAAATTCCGGATTGTGTTTCTTTAATAAAACTTATGGGCAGGTAGCATTAAAGATGACCACCAACGACTATCAAGTTTTTTTGGTAGATCCATACAACATAGGATTTGGTTGGTTTGGCGGATCATTGGCAATCGGACACAAAAATACGATGACTGAATTAGGTGGGCATTTAAATGTTGTACAATCCGGATATGATAATTATATCGGTGTAGCTGCAACTTCGGCATCATCAAACGGTGTTGCAGTTTATGCTCGCAATAACAGCAACTCGAATACCGGTCGTGCGTTTATGGCTCAGGCTGCAAATAACGGTATCGCTTTTTCATGCGGCTCTGATACACTGACAGGATTTTATATTTTTGGTAATGGCAGGGCTGTAACACGCGGTATTTGCGTAACTTCCGATTCTACTATGAAAACGGATATTAAATCATTAGAAACCCCACTTCAAAAATTATTAAAATTAAAAGGCGTTTCCTTTGCCTATAAAAGTCAACCGGAAGAAAGTTCAGCTACAAAAGCAACAGAGAAAGAGGAAATTGCGGAGGGAGTAACAGACAGCATAAAAGATAATACCGACAAAATCAAAATCCCAGAATTGAATGCCGATATAATGGATAAAATTGCGGAAGAGAACAAAACAAAAAAACATATCGGATTTTTAGCACAAGATGTTGAAAAAGTGTTTCCTGATTTGGTAACCACTACAATTGACGGAAAAAAAGCCGTTGCTTATACAGAATTGATAGCGGTATTGACAGAAAGTATAAAAGAACAGCAAACAATGATAGATGAAATGAAACTTCAGATTTCCGATTTGGAAAGTGCTTTAGTGGCTGCCACAGTACAAAAGACACAAAGTATAACTGCCAATACGGAAAAAGTTTCGGAAAACAATCTTTTGGAAGCCAAACTGTTTCAAAATACACCCAACCCGTTTACTCAAGATACAGAAGTTGCTTTCAGTTTACCGGAAACAGTGCAAAAAGCAGACTTGTATATTTACGACATGAACGGTGCGCAAATAACACAAATCGCACTTGCACAGCGTGGTAATGCCGCTGTTACCATAAACGGAGGAAAACTTGCTGCGGGTATGTATCTCTATTCACTTATTGCAGACGGAAAAATTATTGATACAAAGCGTATGATTCTGACAAAATAAAAAAGGAGGTTGATATGAAAAAAATACTTGTTTTAATATTTTTATGCACTTTCGTATATTATGGTGAATGTCAGACAAATACACATGATATTTTTGCACCAATAAATGCGGAATGGTATTACAATTGTTGTGCTGAGGGAAATATTAATAGTAGCCATTTAAATTATATCATTTCAAAAAAAGACACCATTATTGGAAAAGATTCTTGCCATATTTTACAACAATATCGAGATAATTCCACAACCGTAAATGCAGAATATATTATCAGGCAAGACGATGGCAAAATCTATTACTATTATCAAAAGCAGTATAATTTATTATTTGATTTTGGTGTAGAAATAAATGATATTGTCGAATTTAAATTTATCTATAAAAAATATACCGATAATATTCTTTTTCAAAAGGACACCGTTTTATCTGCAAGATATAAAGTAAAGAATATTACGACAAACGCTCAATATCAAAAAATCTTTACAACAAAAATTTTGGATGACGACAAAGTTATAGAAAATGGAAAAGAAATTTTTCCGAATTATTATTCCTACACTGAGAAATTGGGATATGATAGTGAGTTTATGCCGATATTGGACAACTTAGCATATCCAGCAATAGATAATTTTTTAATGTTACGATGTTACTCGGATAGCTCTTTTGTGTTCATTTCTGATAGGTGGGAAGCAACATCTTTACCTTGCAACTATTTTACTACAACCGGAATAAATATGATAGAAGCGGAAAGTACGATAAATATATTCCCTAATCCGTTTTATGAACATATCTCTGTGTCATCAAATGGTCAAGGATATATTGAGATTATTGATACTAATGGCAATGTTATATATTATTCAAAATTATTGGACGGTCTGAATAAAATTTCTACCAATCATTTTTTTAAAGGGATTTATGTGATTAAAGTTCAAAATCAAAATAATTGTCAGTCTTTTAAAATTATAAAACTTTAAAATTTTAAAACTATGAAAAAAACATCTTTATTACTTCTCATTTTATGCTGTACTATAAATTGTATAGCAGACAATTATTTGCCGTTATTGCAAGAACGTCCACAATGGAACATTTTACATGCACTGAACACCACGGTACCGGATTTGGATTATAAGAAAACGGAAATATTAAAGCTTGGTACTGATACTATTATTGCAGACAAAACGTATTTTAAACTCTTTTCTACTTATAATAAAGAAGCTGCCGATTCCATAATTATTGGTTTTTTGCGGGAAGATATACAAACAAAATGTGTATATTATATGGAAAATAATAAAAAGGAAAAGTTATTATACGATTTTAATGCACAAGTTGGTGATGTATTATATACATACCAATGTAATCCTTCGATTTCTGATTCATTGCCCAGTGTTGTAACCGCTATTGATTCAATAAAAATTAATGGTTCGTCCCTCAAAAGATTAACATTGGAGATAACACTTCACAATGAAAAAGAGAGTCGCTTTTGGATAGAAGGTGTTGGTTCTGAACAAGGATTAATTTATTGCCGATATCCGGGAATGACAGGAACAGAACTTTATTTTTTGCTCTGTATGTATCGAAATAATGAGCTATTTTATCAACCTCAATGGGAAATGTTTCACGATTGTTTTATCTGGGAAATAGGAACAAATGTGGCAAATATCAATGTAGATGGTTTTTATATCAATCAAAATAAATCACATACAATATTGTCAATAATGAATAAAAATGCTCAAACTTTCAACGCATACTTATTTGACATACAGGGTACAAAACTTTATGAAACAACCACAACGCAGACCGAAGTAAATATTAATACGGGAAACTATGCCAAAGGTATGTATATTTTAAAAGTCATAACAGGTAATGGTAATCAAAGTATTCAAAAAATTATTTTATAAAATTATGATTCTGACAAAATAAAAAAGGAGGTTGATATGAAAAAAATCACTTTGTTGGCGAGTTTTGTAAGTTGTTTATTTTTACAAGTACACTCACAAACATCATTCAATAATACGATTGTAAATGATCATACAGCATGGGCAACATTGGGAATTGTTACCTGTTCCAATTGCCCGATATGGACAGAATATATTTATTTTGACGGAGACTCTGTCTTTTCTAATAATTCATATAAAAAGATATTTTCCACCGAAGATAAATTACACGAGAAGATTCAATATAAAGGATTAATGAGAGAACAAAATAAGAAAACATATTTTATACCTGTTGATTCTATGCAAGAATACGTAATTTATGATTTCTCACTGAAAAAGGATATGAGTTTTAATTATATAGAACCTTGGAGTGGATACTCAGTTGAGTACTATGTTAACAAAATTGATTCTATAGAAATTAATGGCATTCAAAAACAAAGAATTCAATTGACAGAACAACCACATAGTGATTATACACGTGCTACATGGATAGAAAATGTCGGCAGCTTAAATGGATTATTTTATCCTTGTGGTGTATTAGTGCCTGGTAGTACAAGAACATTATTGTGTTATTTTCAGAATAGTGAAGTTATTTACAAAAATCAGGAATACTCTAAATGTTATTACGATAATGATGATACTCTTATAAAAACGACAATAACAGATAATAATTACACTATTTTCCCGAATCCTGTTGACGATGTTTTAAATATTGTCTGTTTAGACAACACTATATCACGAATTGATTTTTTTGATGTGTCAGGACAACACGTATATCGTCAGAGTTACCAAGAAATGATTGATATAGGTCATTTACAAAAAGGCTTTTATCTGTTGAAAGTATATGATATAAACGATAAAGTTTCGGCATTTAAAATTTTTAAAAAATAAAATTATGAACACACCAAAGAAACTATTGATTTTAATATTACTTTTAATTAGTATGGGGAGATTGTTAGCTCAAACACTTGTATCTGCCAATAAACTCACACAAAGCACTACGTTCACAATTAATCAAATGAAAAATATTAGCACTAAAACCGTCGTTGCTTCAGGTCAAGCTATTTTTTTTTCCAAATCAGGTTATATTCGAATCTTACTTTCCAATGATATAGGTTATGATTTATTAGTGTATGAAAGTTTTCCCTTACTTGCCCTTAATGGCATAGATAACTTTAATGATGCAGTTATAGAAACTATAAATATCCCTTATGGTATTGCGTTGACAACAATCAAGATAGAAATTAAAAATGCCGAATTAAGAAATTTATCCGTTAATGTTTCAAAAACACAAACTTCTATACTAACAAAACAAAATAAAATAAACAAAATATCATTAATAAATCATAATCTGCGATCTCAAAATGCACTTTGGGTAGCAGGAGAAACAGCTATATCTCAATTAAGTTATCAAGATAAAAAAGGATTATTTAATGGTCATATTCCTGATTTACAAGGATTTGAATATTACACAGGAGGGGTTTTTGAGCTGCAAAACGATAGCACAACATTTAGTAAAACAGCAATGGTTGAATCTTCTTATGTATCATCTTTCGATTGGCGAAACAGACATGGTCGGAATTGGGTAACTACTGTAAAAAATCAATACCCTTGTGGTAGTTGTGGTATATTTGCAGTAACAGGGGCAATCGAAGCTTTAATCAATTTATATTTTAACCAAATCTTAAACAAAGACCTTTCAGAGCAAGAAATGGTTTCTTGTATTTCAAATGGAGGCAATTGTGCTACAAACACAGGTTGGTCACCTAGTGCGGTTATTGATTATATAATAACGTATGGCATATCAGAAGAACTATGTTTCCCTTATGTCGCAACAGATTTGCCATGTACAAATAAGTGTACCAATCCAACAGAAAACATTAAAGTTAACGGTAGAATCACGTTAGGTTCTAGTACATTTCCTCAAACAGAAGAAGCTATAAAACATAATCTTATACATTATGGACCATTAAGTTGTGGAATTTATTCATGGGGACACGCAATGACTTTAATAGGATTTGGTACAATCCAAGTAGGCGATACTGTATATCAAGGAATACAAGGAGGAGGAACAGCCCCTATTATTATAGAGAATGGTAATCCTAATATAGGAAAAACTTTTTGGACTTTTAAAAATAGTTATGGAGAACAATGGGGACAACAATACAATTCTAATGGTTTTTGTTCTGTTATTGTTGATGTTAATAACATAGGATGGACATATACAATATTAACACCTATCACGAGTCTTAACTATACAAATTCCGATATTGTTTGCGAAGATAAAGATGGTGATGGTTATTATAATTGGGGAATAGGTGAGAAACCAAGTACTTGTCCATGTTGTGCTTTGGATACACCGGATGGCGATGATTCTGATCCAACAGCAGGTCCAATGGATGCTTATGGCAATTTACAAGTGCTATCATCACCATATATATACGCAGATTCCATTGTTAATACAAATCAAGCATGGTCATCTATCCACCGTATTTGTGGCAATTTGCTGATTTCTAACAGTACATTAACACTTACAGGCACTTTGGTCATGCCGTTAAATTACACAATAACTATTCAAAACGGAGGAGAGCTAATTGTATATGGAAATATTAAAAATGCCAATATTAATGTACAAAATGGTGGTAAATTGATTTTACGAAATGGCGGAATTATAGAGCGTTCAACTGGTGATGAAATAACAGTAGCAAATGGTGCAATATTTGAAAATCATGCAGGAGAAATAAAATAATATAAGAATGATCGTTTCACTTTAAATTTTACAACTATGAAAAGAAAATTAAACTTTATGTTGGCAGCTTTATGTATTGCCATGTTGATTTCTTGCGAAAAGCAGCAGGAAATAGATGTTACTCCTGTTTTTAAGGAGAAAATCAGTGGCTTTGTTCAAAAAGGACCATTTATCAACGGTTCTGCCATTACTATTTCGGAATTAAATGCACGGATGGGACAAACCGGGAAAACATTTAATGCACAGATACTTAACAACGAAGGGACCTTTGAACTGACTGATATTGAATTGGCTTCTAATTATGTGGAATTAAAAGCCAACGGCTTTTATTTCAATGAAGTATCCGGCACAACTTCGGATGCACCACTTACACTTTATGCATTTGCCGATTTGAAAGAAATTAGCACGCTTAATGTGAATATCCTTTCGCATCTGGAAAAGAATCGTATTGCTTATTTAGTATCTCATGGTACAGAATTTGCAACGGCAAAAAAACAGGCACAAAAAGAAGTTTTGGCTATTTTCTCCATCAACAAAGAAAATATGGCTCAGTCCGATTTACTGAATATAGCCCAAACAGGCGATGACAATGCTATCTTGTTGGCGGTATCTCTTATAGCACAAGGCTTCCGAACCGAAGCGGAATTATCGGAATTGTTGGCCAATATCAGTACCGATATTTCTACAGACGGCAAATTAGATGATTTGACATTAGGTTCAGCATTATTAAACCATGCCAAATTGCTCAATTTGAAACAGATACGTACCAATTTAGAAGAACGTTACACAAATTTGGGTGCCGAGGCTTCTATTCCGGAATTTGAAAGATTTGTCAATCAATTTATTACCAATACCACATATACTTATAGCAATAACATTGTGTACCCTGAAACAGGACTGTTTGGTCAAAATGTGTTATTTGGTAACCGTTCGACCATTGCCGTAGGAGAATACAGTATTACTGCCAATTTACCCAAAGGCACTTCCTTAAAAATTGTTGTAACCAGTGACAGAGTAGCTTTTGGAGCTTTCCCTGATACTCCTGTCAATTTTACTCTGAGCAACAACACGCTTACTTCCGTTGAGTCTGGCAAATCGTGTGATATTAAATTTGTTGTGCGACCGGCTTACACATTTTTTGAATATACCAACAATAATATTGTAATTGATATTTACGAAAATGGAAATGTTACTCCAACCCATACAAAAACAATAGACATAGAAGAAGATAAATAAAAAGGATTTACTAAAATGACCATAATGGCAGCTCCAAAAGGCTGCCATTATGTTTTTGCGACACGTTTTTACCACATCGTTTCTTTCACTTTTTCCGGTATCATAAATTTGTATAATCCAATAAATTAATCTACCTTTGCAGGCGATTTTTACTCAACATAATGTCTAACCCATTTATTAAAAAAACTAACAAAGAAAATGGAAGAATTTAAAGAACAAAACGCTGAACAAATTCAGGAAAAACCGGTACAAGTAGCAGAACAACCTGCTCAACCGAATGCCGATTTCGACTGGGAAGGTTATGCCAACGGAGCAACCATCAGCAAAGAAGAACAAGCCAAATTAACCGATCAGTACGAACAAACACTGAATCAGGTTAAAGACAAAGAAGTAGTAGATGGAACTATTATTTCTATGAACAAACGCGAAGTCGTTGTAAACATCGGATTCAAATCTGATGGTATTATTCCGATGAGCGAATTTCGTTACAATCCCGATTTAAAAGTCGGTGACAAAGTTGAAGTTTTTGTTGAAAATCAAGAAGACAAAAAAGGACAACTTATCTTATCGCACAAACAGGCTCGCATCACACGTTCTTGGGATCGTGTAAACGAAGCTCTGGAAAACGACGAAATCATCAAAGGTTTTGTAAAATGCCGCACCAAAGGTGGTATGATTGTCGAAATATTCGGTATCGAAGCCTTCTTGCCGGGTTCACAAATCGACGTAAAACCCATTCGCGACTACGATGTTTTCGTTGGCAAAACAATGGAATTTAAAGTTGTAAAAATCAATCAAGAATTCAAAAACGTTGTTGTTTCACACAAAGCTCTTATCGAAGCAGAGCTCGAACAACAGAAAAAAGAAATCATCAGCAAACTCGAAAAAGGTCAAGTACTCGAAGGTGTTGTCAAAAACATTACCTCTTACGGCGTATTCATCGACTTGGGCGGCGTAGATGGTTTGATTCACATCACCGACTTAAGTTGGGGACGCGTTAATCATCCTGAAGAAATCGTTCAACTCGACCAAAAAATCAACGTCGTTATTCTTGACTTTGATGACGAGAAAAAACGTATCGCTCTCGGCTTAAAACAATTGACACCACATCCTTGGGATGCTTTGGATGCCAACTTGAAAGTAGGCGACAAAATCAAAGGTAAAGTTGTTGTGATGACCGACTATGGTGCATTTATCGAAATCATTCCGGGAGTTGAAGGTTTAATTCACGTATCGGAAATGAGCTGGAGTCAACATCTTCGCAGCGCACAAGACTTCCTGAAAGTTGGCGACGAAGTTGAAGCCGTAATTCTTACTCTTGACCGCGACGAACGCAAAATGTCACTCGGCATGAAACAACTCAAAGCGGATCCATGGGAAAATATTGATACAAAATATGCCGTTGGTTCAAAACACATGGCAAAAGTTCGCAATTTCACCAACTTCGGTGTATTTGTTGAAATAGAAGAAGGCATCGATGGTTTAATTCACATCAGCGACTTAAGCTGGACAAAGAAAATCAAACACCCATCAGAATTTACACAAATCGGTTCTGAAATCGAAGTTGTTGTTCTTGAAATCGACAAAGAAAATCGTCGTTTAAGCCTTGGTCACAAACAGTTGGAAGAAAATCCTTGGGACGTATTCGAAACAATCTTCACTCCTGAAAGCATTCACGAAGGAACCATTATCGAAATGCTCGACAAAGGGGCTGTAATTGCATTACCTTATGGCGTTGAAGGTTTCGCTACACCAAAACATTTGGTAAAAGAAGACGGAACAACTGCAAAATTGGACGAAAAACTTGATTTCAAAGTAATTGAGTTTAATAAAGATGCCAAACGCATTATTCTTTCACACAGCCGTATTTTCGAAGATGCCCAAAAAGCAACTGCAGAAGTTGTTGCAGAAGCAGCTCCTAAAAAAGCTAAGAAAGCCAAGAAAGAAGAAACAGCTGTAATTGAGAAAACTACTTTAGGCGACATCAATGTATTATCGGACTTGAAAGACCAAATGGTGGCTCAGGCAACCGAAAAGTTGAAAGCCAAAGAAGAAGAAAAGAAAGCTGCAACTAAAACGAAAAAAGCAGAAGAAGCCGAAGAAAAACCGGCTAACAAAGCAGTCAAGAAAGCCGACAAAAAAGATGCTGAAGAAAAAGCAGAAAAGAAACCGGCTGCAAAAAAGACTACTAAAAAAGCTGCTGAAGAGACCAAAGAAAAGCCGGCTAAAAAAGCAACGAAAAAACAGGCTAAAAAAGCTGAAGAAGAAAAATAAACTCTTCGATAAGAGTTCTGTAAGAAAAGCCGCGAATATAAAAATTTGCGGCTTTTTTGTATCATTTGCTTATCACTAAAACACATTTTTTTGTTTACAAACCAAGTACAAAAAACGATATCTGAAAAGCAAATAAAAAAAATTGTACTAAAAATTTTGTTATTCGAGGTTATTACTGTAAATTTGTAAGATTAATTTTTCATTTAAAAGCCAGTCCGATTATGTCCGATTCGATTGTAATCATTCCTACCTATAACGAGAAAGAGAATATCGAAAAGATAATTCGTGCCATTTTCGCCTTGCCAAAGCAATTTCACATTCTCATCATCGACGACGGCTCACCTGATGGTACTGCCACCATTGTAAAAAATCTACAAAAAGAATTTACAGGTGCACTTCATTTAGTTGAGCGTACCGGTAAATTAGGACTAGGTACCGCCTATATCGCCGGTTTCAAATGGGTTTTGGAAAACGATTACAGCTACATTTTTGAAATGGATGCCGACTTCTCGCATCCCGTACCTAAACTGATGGAACTTTACGATGCCTGCGCCAACAAAGGAGCAGATGTAGCTATTGGCTCACGCTACGTCGGAAATGTTGTTAATGTTGTCAATTGGCCAATGGGACGTGTTCTTATGTCCTACTACGCTTCTAAATACGTTCGATTTGTTACCGGTTTGAAAATTGCTGATACCACAGCAGGATTTGTATGTTACAAACGCGAAGTATTACAAACAATCGATTTCGACAATATCCGATTCAAAGGATATGCTTTCCAAATAGAAATGAAATTTACCGCTTATAAATGCGGATTTACACTAACAGAAGTTCCCATTATCTTCGTTAATCGCACGGAAGGAACATCAAAAATGAGTGGTGGCATTTTCAGCGAAGCTCTATTTGGCGTAATGCGTCTAAAAATAGGCAGTTGGTTTCGCACATACCCGCAAAAACAACACCACTGACACACATATATACTTGCAAATAAGCGGTAAATGACTTCATTTATCGCTTATTTTAATAACTTTGCCCAATAATATTTACAACAAATATGATTACAACAGATCAAATTAAATCCATTCAAGAACGTGTCGATGCACTTTACAATTATCTCGACATCGACGGGAAAACCATTCAGTTGGAAGAAGAAGAATTAAAAACCCAAGTACCCGATTTTTGGCAAGACCAAAAACGTGCAGAAGCGCAGATGAAAAAAGTAAAGGGCATTAAAAGTTGGATTGACAGCTACAATGCCGTAAAAAATGTATCTGACGAACTTTCTTTGGCAGCCGATTTTTTTAAAGAAGAAGCTATTTCCGAGAAAGAATTGGATACAGCTTATCAAAAAGCTGTAGAAATGACAGAAACATTGGAAATGAAAAATATGCTTCGATTGGAAGAAGACAAATTAGGAGCAGTACTGAAAATTGTAGCAGGCGCAGGTGGCACAGAAGCTCAAGATTGGGCACAAATGCTGATGCGTATGTATTTGCGTTGGTGCGAAAAAGAAGGTTATAAAGCAGAAATTACCAATATCCTTGACGGCGATGAAGCCGGCATTAAAAGCGTTACCATAAAAATTGAAGGCGACTACGCCTATGGCTACCTAAAAAGTGAAAACGGCGTACACCGATTAGTACGAGTATCGCCCTACAATGCACAAGGTAAGCGTATGACTTCCTTTACTTCCGTATTTGTTGTGCCGCTTATCGACGATACAATAGAAATAGAAATCAGTCAGGCAAACTTGTCGTGGGACACTTTCCGTTCGAGTGGTGCCGGCGGACAAAATGTCAACAAAGTAGAATCGGGTGTACGTTTGCACTACACCTTCAAAAATCCGGTAACCAACGAGCCTGATGAAATTGTAATTGAAAACACGGAAAGTCGCGACCAGCCGAAAAACAAAGAAAATGCGCTGCGTTTACTGAAGTCACAACTATACGAATTGGAATTGGAAAAACGCCGACAGGAAACTGCTAAAATAGAAGCCGGTAAGAAAAAAATAGAATGGGGCTCGCAAATCCGTTCGTATGTATTTGACGACAGACGCGTGAAAGATCATCGCACCGATTATCAAACTTCCAACGTTAATGCGGTAATGGACGGAGATATAGACGAATTTATCAAAACCTATCTAATGCAATTTGGAGGAGAGTAACATTAATCGACTGACAAATTGAGTAATTGGCTAATCGGTGGACCGACGAACCGGCTAATCATTAATCACTAATCGTTAATCGTTAATCGCTTATTATTACTCTTTTAATTTATCCCTATGCGCACAAAAATTGTTTTTATTGTAAATCCAAAATCGGGAACTCTAAGTAAGACCAACTGGATAGCCATTGCTACTAAAATGTTGGCTCAAGATTTCGATTTGGAATTTCAATACACCACACATCGTGGACACGCCTGCGAATTGGCGCAACACGCTGTCAGTGAAGGAATTCCTATCATTGCAGCTGTTGGTGGAGACGGTACCGTCAATGAGATTGCAAGTGCATTGGTACATACCGACACTGCTTTAGCCATTCTGCCACTTGGATCAGGCAACGGATTGGCACGTGATTTAGGAATTTCCACCCTACTCCCGTTCAGTGCCGTAGAAGCCATCAAACATGGCAAAACTATGCAAATTGATTACGGGCGAGCCAACGGAGTACCTTTTTTCTGCACCTGCGGAATTGGATTCGACGCACATATCAGCCAACTATTTGCCACCAATAAAAAACGTGGTTTTTGGAATTATCTCTACCTTTGCATTCGCGAATATTTCCGCTACACCCCAACAAAATGTACTCTTGAATATGAAGGCAAAAAGGTAACAAAAAAAGCCTTTGTCATCAACTGCGCCAATATTCACCAATTTGGATACAACGCCTACATTGCACCACATGCCGATTTTACAGACGGGCGGTTGAACATTACAATTGTCAAACCATTTGGTTTTATTGGTGCCATACGTTTGTCTGTTAGTCTGTTTTTAAAACAGATAGACAAAATAAAATACACAGAAACATTTGACTGTGAGCGCATTACATTTCATTTACCACCAAAGACTCCTTTTCACTGTGATGGCGATGCCATTCCAATGCCAAGTACCGTTACGGTAGAAGCCATCAAACAGGATTTGAAAGTTATCATTCCATGAACCAACAAAAAAATGCGCTGAAATTCAGCGCATTTTTTTATTGATTTGAAGAAGTTGTTTATTTCACAACTACTTTTTGTACATTACCATCGTTGGCTTTTACAACATAAACACCTTTCAATTTACCGTTTTGTTCGGTTACATCCTGACCGGTAATGGTGTATATGCGGCTGTTTTCTGCACCATAAATAGTTCCGTTATTGCTAAACAAAGGAGCAGCTGCTTGTACATTTTCAACGCCTACGGTTCCACAATCGTTGCATACCAAAGATACTTCATCTATGTAAGCAACTTCGTAACAACGGATACTAATTTTCATTTGGGCAGCAGTAGCTGTAAATGTTTTTGAGTATTGAGTCCATTCTGTTGCAGCATCTAATTTAGCAGGAGTTCCTCCTTCAACATAACTGGTACCACTCGTTGCATCAATTAAACTGTAGTTTTTTAAACCATTTGTGCCAGCAGCAGCGTAATCATCATACCAAAATGAGAAAGTGTAACTTTTACCTACAGTAACGTCAATTGTTTGTTCTAGACGAGCATTGGTTGAGGTACATTTTGCAGAATATGTGCCTTCTTTTGCGGTTGTTGCATCAATAACAAAACCTGATTTGCCACCATTTTCCCAAGAATCAGGTAAAGATCCAGCAGTTCCTGTTTCCATACCACCATTTACAACAAGTTCTGTAGCACTTGCAAACATTGTAGCGCATAAAGCAGCTACCAAAAAAGTAATTTTTTTCATAAGATTAAAAAATTAAATTATTAATAAATAAGGTTCAATCATTATTTTAAGGACGACAAATATAATGCTTATATTTTTAAGTACCAATTATTATAACACTATTTTTGTTATTTTACCATCAATTTTTACAATTACCATACGTGCATTATCAACAGGAATAGTATTTTCACCAATATTAGTTATGCCCGTATAAAGCATTTGTCCAAGCACGTCATACAAATAGATGCGTTGATCTGCGTTTGTCACAACCATTACATTGCCATTCCGTGCAAATATTTTTGTTGCAACGGATTCCGTATCTATATTTACCGATGGGCTTACCCCCACGCCTTTCAAAGTAATAGTAACAGGAAATGTTTTCGGAGCCATAATAGTCAATTGTGCATGATGCGCATTTTCAGAATCCGGCGCATAAGTTACTGTAACATCCGTTATGGCAAGTGTTCCGGCAACCGGTTTCAAAGCAAATGGCACAACTGAAAAACAATCGGCATTGCTGCCTGTAATTGTCAATAAAACACTATCTTGCAAATTTAAACCTTCCAGCTGAAAAACTTCAGTAACACTTTTCCCTACCGTTACACTTTCAAATATCAATTCCGAATCAACCGATTCTTTGACAGAAACAGTTGGAACTGCACATAAAAACTGTACACAAGTACCAAATAGTGCAAGAAAAAATATCTTTGTCAGGTGATAATCCATTGTCGTTGTTATTACTAACTATTAACAAAAAATCTATTTAAAAATTATTTTGCGTTGGTTTTATAACTTTTAATTTGGGAAAAATTAAAACGTTACTTTCAATACAGACTATTCCAATTTGTTACCGTTCAAAGGTACATCTTTTTTTATTTATGCAAAAATTCTACGACAAAAATATTATAAAATCAACACAAGCTTGTATTTTCCCATCTAAACTTATAAAATAATGTACGAATACGGCGTTTCTTTTCGTTATAAAATAAAATCATTATCTTTGTTTTTCTTTTAACAAATATGAAAAAAACGGTCTTACATATTATTATACTTTTATCAATCAGTATTTTAATGATTTCTTGCGGTGTATCTGCCCAGCTAAAAAAAGCGGATAAGCGGTACGATATTGGAGAATATTACTCTGCTGCAGACCTATATCGAAAAGCTCAATCCGGTATATCGTCAAAAGAGCGAGCCAAAAAAGCGGCAGTCAATCTGCGTTTGGGTGATTGTTACCGCACTATCAATAATCACAAAAAGGCCATACGTGCCTACAAAACTGCCATACAATACAAATGTAAAGACAGTACAGTTTATTTGCACAATGCACTCTCACTTCAGGCACTCGGAAATTATACCGAAGCACGTAAAAATTTTACCATTTATTTAGAAGGTCACCCCGAAAGCGAAATCGCCCAAAAAGGATTATTAGCCACTATGGAAGTATCCGTATGGGCAAAACAGCCTACGCGCTATGTTGTTCGAACGGCACAAAATTTTAATTCACGCAGAAATTCCGACTTTTCTCCGAATTTTATGGGAACAGACGGACAATCTATTGTTATCACATCCAACCGCGGAACCTCTGCCAAACGCAAAAATTCTGCCATAACAGGAGTTCCCAACAACGATTTATATGTTGCTCGCAAAAATGCTATGGATAAATGGGAAGAATTGGAACCTTTGGAAGGAGAATTTAACACAGACGATGACGAAGGCACAGCCTCATTTACAGCCGACGGTAAAACGGTCTATTTTACACGTTGTCGCTCGACTGCAGGTGCCATCGGTGCAGAAATTTATTCATCTATGCGCTCCGGTGGCCAATGGACGACTCCAAAAAACATCCGTTTGTTTCAAGACAGCACCATATCGGTTGCTCACCCTGCTATTTCTCCTGATGGCAATACACTTTATTTTGTATCTGACCACGCCAACGGTTTTGGAGGGAAAGACATTTGGAAATCGGAACAAACCGACAAAGGCTGGAGCATTCCCGAAAATTTGGGAAAACAAATCAATACCGAAGGGAATGAAATGTTTCCATTTGTCCGCTACGACGGCACGCTCTATTTCTCTTCTGACGGACAAGTAGGATTTGGAGGTTTGGATATCTACAAAGCCATTCCTGATTCTTTAGGCAGTTGGAAAGTTTCCAATATGTTAGCTCCCATCAATACGCTGTACGACGATTTTGGCATTACATTTGAAGGTGAGTCTGAACGCGGTTTCTTCTCCTCAAATCGTAATCAAAGTCGCGGTTATGACCGCATTTGGAGTTTTGAACTTCCACAACTACTGTATGCCATCGAAGGCAAAGTAACCGACGAAAAAGGCGACATTCTTTCTGACGCCACCATAAAAATGGTAGGAACAGACGGGCAAAATGTAAAAATGAAAACCAAGAAAGATGGAACTTTCAGAATAAAAATCAGTCCGAATGCCGAATATATTATGCTGGCATCAAACAGAGGTTATCTGAACCAAACCAACAAAATAACCACGCAGAAACTTACTCAAAGTAAATTATTTCATGTGGATTTTAAATTACCATCTATCAACAAACCGATTGAAATTGACAATATCTTCTACGAGTTTGGTAAATGGGCACTGACTTTAGACTCGGAAAAAGCGTTGAAAGGATTAGTTAAGATGCTGAAAGACAACCCGAACATTACCATCGAAATTGCCGCTCACACCGACGTACAGGGAACCGACCAATATAACATGGATTTATCGGAGAAGCGTGCCAAATCGGTCGTTGATTATCTGATTCAGGAAGGCATCGATGCCGACCGTTTAACTTCAAAAGGATATGGCGAATCGTCGCCGGTAGAAGTAGATAAAACATTGGCTGACAAATACAAATTTTTAAAAGTAGGTGATATTTTGGACGAAGCATTTTTACTAAAACTACCTGAAAATCAACGTGAAACAGTTAATCAAATTAACCGTCGCACACAATTCCGTGTAACCAAAACGACTTACAAACTTTATTAAAACAGAAATGTTGGTAACCATTTATCCAGATAAGCCGAATTTGACAGAAGTTCAAAAAGTGGTTCAAATTTTACAAAATGGCGGGGTCATTATTTATCCCACAGATACTGTTTATGCTTTGGGATGTGATATTTTTTGTGCAGCAGCCGTAGAAAAAATCTGCCGTTTCAAAAAAATAGATTCGCGTAAAGCACATCTGTCTTTTGTTTGCGCCAATTTAAGTCAGGTAAGCGAATATGCAAAATTTGACAATGCGACATTCAAAATTTTAAAATCCTCATTGCCGGGACCATTTACATTTATCTTAAACGGTTCAAGTCGTCTCCCAAAATTGTTTAAAAAACGTCAGGAAGTTGGCGTACGTATCCCTGATAATAATATTGTTAGAGCGATTCTCGATGAATTAGGTCATCCGCTGATGTCGGCTTCCGTACCTAAAGACGAAGATGGATATTACATCACCAACGCTGATTTATTGGCAGAAAATTATCATTTTTTAGTCGATGCTGTTGTTGATGGCGGCGACAGCGACGTAGTACCATCAACTATCATTGATTTTACAGGAAATACACCGGAAATTATCCGACAGGGAAAAGGATTATTTGACATATAATAATGGAAAAAATAACATTTAAACTACAAGCCGAAAGCACTTTTATTCCTCTCATCCATTTGCTCAAAGCCGTAAACATTGTGGAATCGGGCAGCGAGGCGCAAACAGTAGTCGTTGCAGGAATGGTGTCGCGCAACGGTTTTGTAGAACTACGCAAACGCGCCAAAATTGTCAGTGGCGACGTGGTTGTTTTTCAACAATTTGAAATTACCGTTATTTAAATGAATATAGAAATTTTGCGCGAATATTGTTTACATCTGCCTTTCACCGAAGAGAAGCTACCGTTTGATGACACCACTTTAGTTTTTTGCGTAGGTGGAAAAATGTTTGCCATGATAGATTTGGACAATGCCACATCTGTAAATCTTAAATGTGACCCCGAACGGGCAATTACGTTGCGTGAAACTTATTCCGGTATTATTGCAGGGTGGCACATGAATAAAAAACATTGGAATACTGTATTTTTTGATTCAGATGTTTCCGACAAATTGATTCTGGCAATGACAGAACATTCATACTCATTGGTTTGGCAAAAATTACCTAAAAAAATCAGAGAAAATTTTCTGCCATTAAACCAACAGTCAAATAAGCAGTCTAAATAAGTTGATACGCAACAAATATTTGTTGAAAACTCAAAAAAAAACAGAATTATGAAAACACTGAAAATCCCTTTTTGTCCGGATTTATCTAAGCTAAAATTGGAAGAAATTGCCGAAAGTTTGGAAGAGAAAGGCGTTTGTGGAAGTATTGATTCTGCCAATTGGTTAAATGATTTCCCATATAAGCCGATTACAACTTTTTATTTAGCCCGTACCAACGAACGCCTGTACATTAAATATGCCGTAAAAGGCAACCTGCTGCGCGCCGTACACGACAAAGACCAGCAGATGGTCAGTCAAGACAGTTGTGTTGAATTTTTCTGCAAACTACCGGATTCTCCACAATATTTTAATTTTGAATTCAACTGCATTGGTACCTGCTATGCTGCCAAACGTGTGGAACGCAATCACAAAACCTTATTAACAGCAGCAGAACTTTCTCAAATAGAAAGGTTCCCGTCGATTGGAACAAAACCATTTGAAGAAATCGACGGACTGTTTCAATGGGATCTAACCATTTCCATTCCTTTGAACATCCTTGACATTGACCCTGCAGATATGCCGGAAAAACTGATGGCAAATTTCTACAAATGTGCCGATGCGACATCATTAAAACATTATGTGAGTTGGAATCCGATTAAAAGCGAACATCCCAATTTTCATCAACCCAAATTCTTTGGCACTTTACTGTTTTGACCGATGAATTTGACCGGCAAAATTGAATTGTTAGCTCCCGCAAAAAATGCGGATATCGGAATCATTGCCATCAATCATGGGGCAGATGCCGTATATATTGGTGCTCCACAATTCAGTGCACGCGCCGCTGCCGGAAATTCTATTGAAGATATTGCACGTTTGGTCACTTATGCGCATCGCTATTACACCCGCGTTTATGTCGCCCTCAACACCATTTTGACAGAAACAGAACTGACAGAAACAGAAAAACTGATTGTGCAACTTTACGAGGCAGGCGTAGATGCTCTGATTATACAGGACATGGGGATTCTGGAACTCAACCTTCCTCCTATTTCGTTGCATGCCAGCACACAATGCGACAACCGCACTCTTGAAAAAGTGCTCTTTTTGGAAAAATGCGGGTTTGACCAGGTAGTTTTGGCGCGCGAACTTTCTTTACAACAAATTAAAACCATTTCCGAAAATACTCATGTAGCATTGGAATGTTTTATTCACGGTGCTTTGTGCGTATCGTACAGCGGGCAATGCTATGCCAGCGAAGCCCTCAAAGGTAGAAGTGCCAACCGTGGCGTTTGTGCGCAAATTTGCCGTTTGCCTTTCGATTTGCAAGATGCCGACGGACAACTTTTAATTGAAAGAAAACATCTTTTGTCATTGAAGGATTTCGATGCGTCTGCCCATTTACAAGCCTTGGTAAATGCAGGCGTATCTTCTTTCAAAATAGAAGGGCGTTTGAAAGATGCCGATTATGTGAAAAATATCACGGCTTTTTATCGCCAGCAATTAGATGCTGTTTTAGAAAAATCACCTTATTCCAAATCGTCGTCAGGAAATTTACGTTTCTTTTTTGAACCAAATCCACAAAAGACTTTCAATCGCGGGACAGACGATTATTTTCTTACCAAACGAAAACAGAATTTGGTTTCTATGGATACGCCCAAATCAATAGGCGAGCCAATAGGCAAATTAAAGGCTGTAACATCTAATTATTTAATCATTGAAAATGCCGAAAAATTACATAATGGCGATGGGTTGTGTTGTTTGGACAAAACAGGCGAATGGATAGGATTTCGAAGCAATCGCGTCGAGAACAGCAAAATTTTTCCTTTACGCGTACCTCCATTGTTGGCAACCGATGTCATGATTTATCGCAATTTTGATACTGAATTTTGTTCATTAGTAACACGCACTACTTCGGAACGCAAAATACGTATCAGCATTGCCATACACGACACTGCAAACGGTTTTTCGCTATGTGCCACAGACGAAGACGGCAACAATGTCCAGAAAGAGGTTATATGTGAAAAAGTTGCCGCCAACAACATCGAAAAAGCCATTGAAACCTTTCGTTCTCAATTTTCAAAACTTGGAAACACGATTTTCGAATTATCCGATTTTCAATTGGAAACCGACAAAATTTGGTTTGTTCCGGTATCACAAATAGCCGAATGGCGCAGAGATTTGACAGCGACTTTGGAAAATATGCGTCAAAATAATTATTCTTCTCCCAAACGAGAATGGCAACCAACCTATCATCCATTTCCGGAGAAAAAAATTGCCTATAACGGAAATATTTTCAACTGCAAAGCACAACAATTTTATAGGCAGCACGGCGTGGAAAGTATGGATCCAGCATTTGAAACGACACATCAAAAAGATGTGCCGATTATGCACACAAAATATTGCGTCAAATATAATTTGGGATGGTGTCCGAAACAACAGGAACCACTTACCAACATCAAAGAGCCGCTGTTTTTAGTTACAGGCACACACAAATTACGACTGCACTTCGACTGTAAACATTGTGAAATGTTTGTGTTTAATGTTACAGAGTAGGCAAACTCATGCCATTTATTTTCCGATATAAATCCAACGCATATACATCGGTCATTCCCGAAACATAGTCCAGCACAGCTTGTGCCTTTCCATAAGCGGTTTCCGCATTTGTGGCATATTGTGAAGGAATGCGCATCAGCAAACGTTTGGAATACGATTTTTGAGGATGAAACACCGCCTCCATCAAGCTATCCATCAACATAGTGATAATTTTATAACCCGACAATTCGGTATCCAACACCTCCGATGCTCTATAAATGCGTTTCACCGAAATATCCGCTGCCAATTTATAAGCGGTTCGCAACGGCTCTTCTATCTGTTTAATAAGCGAAGCGTCAAACGTACCATCAAAAATTTGTTGCTCGTTCTCAACAAATGTTTTTGTACAAGCATCTATCAACGAGCCAATTACAGATGAACGCAAGTAACCAATCTGTTCATTGGCATCTTGCACTGCCTTAAAAACTTCGGTTGCATGCTTCTGACGATTTTCGGGAAGAAATTGAAGCAATATATTTTTTGTTTCTTCAGTTGTAAGAATTTTAAGTTTATGTGCATCTTCCACATCCATAATCAGATAACAAATATCATCGGCAGCTTCCACCAAATAAACCAATGGATGACGCGCATAACGATTCGGATTTTCAGGATTACGAATAATGCCTAAATCGTTGGCAATCCGTTCGTACGACTCCTTTTCCGACTGAAAAAAACCGAATTTTATTTTGTTTTTATCGGCAAACTGCGATTCGTAAGGATATTTTACGATGGCTGCCAATGTTGAATACGTCAAAGCAAAACCGCCTTTGCGTCGTCCTTCAAACTGATGTGTCAGTAAACGAAAAGCATTGGCATTACCTTCAAAATGAATTAAATCTGCCCACTCTTCCACACTCATTCGATCCTGATAAGCCGCTCCGTTACCTTCGGAAAAATAGGTCGCTATGGCTTGTTCGCCGGAATGTCCGAAAGGCGGATTTCCAAGATCATGTGCTAAACAAGCAGCAGAAACAATTGCACCAATATCATTGATAAACGGGCTGACAGATGGTTGCTCTTCATTAATTTTTTGAGCTACCGCATTGCCAATAGAACGCCCTACACAAGCCACTTCTAAACTGTGTGTCAATCGGTTATGAACAAAAACGCTTCCCGGCAAAGGGAACACTTGAGTTTTGTTTTGCAAACGCCGAAACGGTGCCGAAAAAATCAAACGATCATAGTCGCGTTGAAATTCGCTTCTGTCATCGTGTTTGCCTCCATGATAGGCTTCCATACCAAAACGTTTTGTCGAAAGCAACTGTTCCCAATTCATATTCATAACATTAAATTTTATTGCGGTTTTATATAACTGTTTTTCAATTTCTTATTTAATTCGTCATAATTCGGAAAAATATCACGCATTAGTTGTTTGAAGTGTGTGCCGTGGTTCATCTCCCGCGTGTGGCAAAGTTCATGAACGAGTACAAAATCAATCAGACTGTCAGGCAACAAGAGCAGGTAGCACGACAAATTTATCTTTCCCGAAGACGAGCAGCTTCCCCAACGACTTTTGGCACTATTTATATTTCCCATCAAATAACGAAAATAATGCTGTTCCGCCAACTCCTTTAAACGCATCGGCAAAACTTTTTTTGCCTCTTTTTTAAGAAATTGTGTGATAATATTCCACATTATTTTCTGACTTTTATCGGTAGCCAAGTCAATATGCGGCTGATAAAAAATGGTCAAGCCACAAGACGTTTTTTGCGCTGCAAAAGTTGTTTTTATATAATCTGATTTTTGTATGTCAATATTAAATGCCGAAGCATGTAAACCATCTTCGGTCAAAAACCGAGTGATTGATTTTTTTCTGATTCGCGCCTGTGCCTTCAATATCCATTGCTCCTTCTCTGTCGACAAAGGAAATATGGACGACATCGCCATCAACGGCGCAGTAATTCGCACCTTATCGGCATAAACTTTGTAAGTTATCTGCCGGCTTCCTCTACGCGACTGAACCTCTACAAGACCAAATTTTGGGTGATTGACACTATATTTCATACACTAAGAATCTTTGCAAAGTTACAGCTTTTTCAGAAACAAACGAAAAATGGATGGAATTCAAAAAATAAAAAGACAACTATTAATGATTAACGATTAGCCAATTATTTACGAATTTACAGATTTACAGATTTACGAATTGAATCAACATTTAAACATTCAACAATTAGTCAATTAGTCAAACACGAACACACAAGACATAAAAACAAAGGAGGTCAAAAAACGGAAAAGGACAAGAAAGATTATTAAATATCTTTTAAAAAATCGGACAAAGAGATTTTATAGATATCCAAAATACGAAGCAGAGACGATAAGGTCATATTACAGCCATGTTCTATACGCCAATAACTCACACGATTCAGGTTGTGGTCGTAAGCAAAAATCTCAGAACTGAAATAGCCGTGTTCTATGCGTAACGCTTTGATGCGCCTGCCTATTTCAACCAAGCGAGAATCTATTTCTTTATCGGTTGTATTCATAAATAGCATTTTTTATAATTGCAAAATTAGACCTATTTTTTAACACAAGAAACCGCATAAAAGAAACATCTTATTTAAAACCTAATAAATAAAACCGCAAATATTATGATTTTTATTAAAAAAACATATCTTTGCACGTAAAAACAAACGGAGATGCGGACTATCCGACAAAGCGTAGATAAAAATAAAATATTATAAGTATGAAACAGGAACAAGCAATTACACAAGCAATTACCGAGCAATTGAGGCAGAAAGGGATTCAAACTCGAGTAATTATAAAAACTTCAACGGCTGATAGTATGACATTAGAGATTACAATTTTTAACAATATTACAATTGTAATATATCTCAAAATGTTGTTAAAAAACGAAGGGAGAATGGAAATGAAATTAATATCCGAAGATGGCATTATTGATATTATAGATATGCAAATCATTTTAAAAGTTTTGAATTATATAAAATGTAAATATTAAGTATCTTAAAATGTGGAAAATATAATTTACGAGAAGTATATGAAAAACAGGGTTTCACTAATGGTGAAACCCTGTTTTATTTTGTATTGTGAAACGAATCAACTTGCTATCGTTATTTTTGCTTGCATTTGTAGCCCAGTTCGGTAAGCAATGCCTGCACTTTGGCACGAAAATCGCCCTGCACCAATATTTCACCATCTTTCACCGCACCGCCTACTCCACATTTGGTTTTGAGTTTCTTGCCCAACTCTTTCAAGTCGTCTTCCGCACCTAAAAATCCCGTAACCAGCGTAACGGCTTTTCCGCCACGATTACGTTTATCAAGCTGTATCCTCAAATTTTGCTGTTGGTTGGGCAATGTAGTCTGCTCCTCCTCAGCAGTCTGCTCGTATCTAAAATCGGGGTTGGTGGAATAAACAATATTTATTCTGTCTTTCCAGTCTGTCTTTGCCATAAATCATATTCTTTTATATCTTACAAAATTAACGATAAAAACAGATAATGCAAAAATTCTAACAAAATTTTTTGTACCTTCGCACGTTTATATTTCAAATCAACAACGATGCCTGATATTTTTTTCAAAATTCCCGAACCTGCCCTACGTCGTCTGCCTTGGTATTTGGCGTATGCAAAATTAGCAAAAAAACAAGGCGTTCAATTTTTATCGTCCACACAAATAGCGAAAAAAATTGGCATTGACGCCTCTTTGGTGGCAAAAGATTTTTCGTATGTAACCATTTCAGGAAAAACACGTGTCGGCTATGATGTCAATGAACTTATTTTTGCGTTAGATCATTTTTTAGGATTCAGTAATCAGCACGAGGCTTTCTTATTTGGCGTTGGCAGTTTGGGTTCCTCTCTGCTCCACGACAACGGTTTGTTGCAATACGGCTTGAAAATTTTAGCGGCATTCGATGTCAAACACGAGTTGGTAGGCACCCAAATCAACCGCATTCCCATTCATCACGTAAGTCATTTTATGACATTACAAAAACAGACGAATGTACATATCGGCGTTCTGACAGTTCCTGTAGATAATGCACAAGAAGTTGCCGACGTAATGATAGCCGGAGGCATACACGCCATTTGGAATTTCACTCCTTTTCGTATTCGTGTACCGGAAAACATTGTGGTTCAAAACACCTCTATGTATGCACATCTTGCACTGATGTTCAACCGATTACGCGAAGAGTTGGAAATGGAAAAACAAGAAGAAGCATGAAAATTTTTGCCGTAGGCTGGAACTATCCGTTACATAATAAAGAACTGAAACACAACGAGGTGTCCGCACCAACTATTTTTATGAAGCCGGATACCGCATTGCTACGTAACAATAAGCCTTTTTATATTCCGGACTTCTCTTCCGAAATTCATTATGAAACTGAAGTGGTGCTGAGAATCTGTAAATTAGGAAAAAATATTGCTGAACAATTTGCTCCCCGTTACTATGATGCCGTCGGTTTAGGCATTGATTTTACGGCACGCGATTTGCAAAATCGTCAGAAAAAAGTCGGTGGACCTTGGGAAATCTCCAAAGCATTCGACAATTCGGCTGTCATTAGCGAGTTTATCCCCATTGACATGGTACAATCCGCGACATCACTTGATTTTAATTTGCTTTTAAACGGACAAGAAGTACAACACGGCAATACAAAAGATATGATTTTCAGTTTTAATCAAATTATTGCTTATATCAGTCAATTTTTCACCCTCAAAATGGGCGATTTAATTTATACAGGAACCCCTGAAGGTGTAGGAACTATTGCTATTAACGACCATTTGCAAGGATTTTTGGAAAATAAACCAATGTTCGATTTTTATGTCAAATAGATAATTCTTAGTTTTTTATTACCTTTGTATTTTATTTTGACAACTTTATGAAGAAACTTCAACTGTTTATATTACTGCTGATTATTCCATTGTTAGTCAATGCCGAAAACCACCAAATACAGTGGGGATCCGCTCAAAAATGGGACGAAAATTCGGACAGAAAAGTAATGGCTTTCGAAGGAGCACTCTACCCCGACGAAAGCGGTTTACCATGGTGGAATATGTCCGTTCCTGCCAATATCAGCCTAAAAATCATCAATCCCGTATTTGAACTTTGTACAGCCGAAGAGATTGCGATTCTTACTCCACATGTTACACAACTATCTGACACACTGACTGTAAAAACACGTATAGTAACAGAACGCAAAGTTTCTTCTCAACAACTTTCCTTTCTTCCGTTTGTTGTTTCGGACGGCACGCTCAAAAAACTGAAAACATTCGAAACGAAACAAACAGAAAATCCAATTCAAAAAACAACTCAGACGACTCCGGGAGAACGTTATGCTGCCAATTCTGTTTTGCATAGTGGAAGTTGGTACAAAATAATGGTAGAAAATACGGGCATACACAAAATTACTTACGAAGAATTACAAAGTATAAATATGGCTTCCGAAAATGTTAAGATTTATGGTTACGGAGGCAATATGATTGACGAAGATTTCACGCAACCTTACATTGATGATGTTCCTGAAATTCCAATTTATATGAACAAAGGCGCCGACGGTGTATTCAACGAAGGCGATTTTATACTCTTTTACGGACGTGGGGCTACGGCTTGGTTTTACAAAAACGGGCGATTTCGACATCGTCAGAATGTCTATTCGAATGCCGGCTACTACTTTATTACCACAGATGGCGATGCAGGCAAACGTATTACCACCGAAACTTCTCCTCTAACATCATATAATGGAGAAATAAATTCGTTTACTGACTATTTTGTGTACGAAAAAGATTTGGTAAACCTTATTAATTCGGGACGTGAATTTTATGGCGAGGAGTTTGGTTCTACATTATATTATGACTTTGTTGCCCCATTCCCCAATATGCTTTCCGAAAATGCTTTTGTGGCTTTAGATGTCGCAGCACGTTATTGGAATTACTATTCCACTTTTTCCATGTCCGCCAATGGTAGCCAAATATGTACGGCAACCCTGCCACCTTTGGATGCTACGGCAAATCACGAATATGCAAAAACCACCAATGTAGTTTCTTATTTTACACCGACAACAGCAGCAGACCAACTAAATGTTAGAATTTCTTTTAACAGATCAGAAGCACGTGGATGGCTGAATTATTTTGAGCTAAATGTAAAACGATCGTTAAAAATGATTGACGCCGCTCCACTTTTCTTCCGTAATATTGATTATTTAGAACAAGGAAAGGCGCACCGCTATTTAATTGCTAATACTTCTGCTTCAACTCTTGTGTGGAATATCTCCGACCCATTTAACATTTATCAAATGAAAACCGAATGGACAGGAAGTAATTTAGCATTTATAGCTTCTACCAATTCGTTACAGGAATTTGTTGCCGTCAATACAAGTTACGACCAATTTCTGACGCCATCATTTATCGGTACAATTGGCAATCAGAATTTACATGCACTGCCACAAAGCGATATGATTATTATTGCTAATGCCGATTTTATGAATGAAGCCGAACGTTTAGCCGAATATCATCGTACTGCCCAAAACATGTCAGTAGTTGTCGCTAACGGAACACTGATTTTCAACGAATTTTCATCAGGAACTCCCGACGCCAGCGCATACAGACGCTTTGTTAAGATGTTTTATGACCGTTCTCAATCGTCCAACGATCTTCCTCACTATCTGTTACTGTTTGGTGATGGCAGTTTCGATAATCGTGGCATTTTGGCAGCCGAAAACCCCATTCGTCGTTTACTGACTTTTCAAAGTACTAACTCGGTTTTTGAAACATCGTCATTTGTAGTGGATGATTATTTTGGCTTCTTAGACGATACAGAGGGCATAGATATTGCTTATGATCAATTAGACATAGGCGTCGGACGTTTCCCTGTTTATTCTCTTGAACAAGCGAAAAGTGTTGTAAACAAAACCATCAACTACATGGAGAACAAATACTTGGGAAACTGGAAAAATCAATCGGTTTTTCTTGCCGATGACGGAGACGACAATATGCACGTAAAAGACGCCGATAGTGTTGCCACACTTACAGCACGTTTATACCCGGAAACTTTAGTACGCAAACTTTATCTCGATGCCTATCAACAAGAAGTATCTGCCGTCGGAGAACGTTATCCGTTGGCCAAAGAAATGCTTTTAAATTATATCAAATTTGGGACTCTGATGCTCAATTATATGGGACACGGCGGTTATAATGGCTGGGCAAACGAACAAATTCTACTCATGGAAGACATTGTAAATATGTACAATGACAAGTTACCTTTTTGGATTACTGCCACCTGCGACTTTGCCCGTTTTGATGATTTTAAAAACACCAGTGGCGAAATGGTCATTCGTAATTCACATGGTGGAGGAATTGCTTTGTTTACAACTACCAGAACCGTACATGCAGCTCCCAACTACTATCTGAACAGAGAATTTGTATCATATTTGCTGCAAAAAGATGCAAATGGCAAACAATGGCGACTGGGCGATGTCATCCGTTTGGCAAAAAATAACCGCAACGGCGAATCCAACAAGTTATCGTTTACTTTATTGGGAGATCCTGCTGTAACGCTTGTTTTACCTCAAACTCATAAAGTCATAACAGACAGCATCGATTTTCAGGTAATCTCGAACATTCCAGATACCTTAAAAGCATTAGATAAAGTAAGTTTATCGGGACATTTAGAAGATTTGAATCATCAAAAAGCAGCAGATTTCAATGGCTATGTACACATTAGCGTTTTCGATAAAGAAGAGACTATCACTACGCTGGCAAATGACGAAGCGGATGTTACAAAAAAGAAGCCCTATACTTATGTAGATAGACCAAATCCTATTTTTCAGGGTAAAGCATACGTAACGAATGGCGAATTCAGTTTTACATTTTTACTCCCGAAAGATATTCGTTACAATTTTGGAACAGGTCGTATTGTATATTATGCAGCCGACGAAACCAACAAATACGAAGCCAACGGTAATTTCCAAAATTTTATTATAGGCGGAGAAAACACAGATTTTGAGAAAGATGATGTAGGTCCTACAATAACCGCCTATCTAAACACACCTGAATTCAGAGATGGCGGACAAGTGAATGAAACACCCGTATTTATTGCCAATTTGTACGACAAAAGCGGCATCAACACCATAGGTACGGGAATCGGTCACGATATGGTTGTAAAATTGGATAACGATCCTCTAAAAGAATGGTCTCTAAATTATTATTACGAATCTATAATTGGTAGTTATCAAGAAGGTAATGTAAGTTACAAATTTTCTGAATTGAGCGAAGGTAAACACACCTTAACTTTCAGAGCTTGGGATTTACAAAACAACTCTTCGTCGATATCTTTAAACTTTGAAGTAGTAAAAGGGTTACATCCAACTCTATACGATATGTATGCGTATCCAAATCCGGCCGTGAGCCAGGTTTATTTCGTTTACGAACACGACCGTCCCGACTCTCCACTGGATATACAAGCTTCTGTTTTTGATTTATCAGGACGCCTTATTTGGAAATCGGACAAAGTCGCAATTACGAGTACAGGCAAAACAGAAGTTGAGTGGGATTTGTGGAGCGAAGGCGGTGGTATGGTACGCCCGGGCATTTATTTAGTAAGAATGGAAGTGTCCATATCAAATAGTGAAAAAATAAACAAAACAATAAAATTGATGATAAAGGGGCAATAAATGTAATGACAATGCGTTTATTTGTTCGTGTTTAAGTGTGTTTGAGAATATTAACAATCAAATAAAATTGTATGAAAAAACAACTTTTTTCGGTTTCCCTTATGTTGCTTGCATTTGTAATGACGTGTGCGGCAGATGATGTTACCATTGACGAAACAAATTATTTAAATCCTTTAGTAACAGGTGTTCCTTCTCTTTCTATTGCTCCAGATGCAGTAGCCGGCGGTATGGGCGATATAGGTGTTGCCACACAGCCGGACATTCATTCGCAACACTGGAATGCCTCAAAATACCCTTTTGCAAACAGTAGTGCAGGTTTTGCCATCTCTTATACGCCATGGTTGCGTCGTTTAGGCGTTTCGGATATTGACTTGGCATACTTATCGGGCTATTATAATATCAGTAAGATAGCAGGAACCGTCAGTGCTTCACTCCGTTTCTTCTCTTTGGGCGAAATTTTATTGAGGGAATCAGCTGATGCCATTCCTATTCCTGTAAATCCTTACGAATTAGCATTTGATGTGGCCTATTCCCGCATTTTGGCTGAAAATTTCTCTATGGGTGTCGCTTTCCGCTTCATTTGCTCCGATTTGAGTGCACGCAACGACCCCAATTACTATCCGGGATACTCTTTTGCTGCAGATATCAACGCGTATTATCATTTGCCCATCGAAATAAAATCAGGGGAATCTCTGTTAGGCATCGGCTTAAACTTATCAAACCTCGGTACAAAAATCTCGTATGACCAAAACAATACCAGCAATTTCCTGCCAACCAATTTACGTTTTGGTCTATCATATCTCATCCCATTTGATAAATTTAACCGTTTAGCCATTAATGCCGACATCAATAAATTATTGATTCCTTCACGTAAATCAAAATTTACAGAAGGTTTTGATGCCAATGATCCAAACACATGGACAATGAAAGAAAAACAATACAGCGAAATTGGTGTAATGCAGGGTATTGGTTATTCGTTCTGCGATGCTCCCGGAGGATTTAAGGAAGAAATGCAAGAAATTATGTGGGCATTGGGTGTAGAATACGCGTACAACGAACAATTTTTCGGTCGTGTCGGTTATTTCAATGAAAATGAAAACAAAGGTAATCGTAAATATTTTACGTTCGGTGCAGGTTTTAGATTATCAGCCTTTAAATTAGACGTAGGTTACGTAGTTTCTTTGGCACAAAACAATCCACTTGACCAAACATTGCGCTTTACATTATCATTTGATGTAGATGGCATTAAGGCTTTAGCCGACAGAGGAAAAGAGTAACAAAAATAATATTCAACTTGACGGAATGAAAATTCGCGTTGGATTTGGTTATGACGTACACCGCTTAGACCCGGGCAGAGAGCTTTGGTTGGGCGGTGTACACATTAATTCTACCCAAGGGCTATTGGGACATTCGGATGCCGATGTTCTGATTCACGCTATTTGTGATGCACTTTTAGGTGCTGCAAACATGCGCGATATCGGTTATCATTTTCCCGACAAGGATAGCACATTAAAAAATATAGACAGCAAAATTCTGCTTGCCAAAACTATTCAATTATTAAGAGATACCGGCTATGAAATCGAAAACATAGACAGTACCGTATGTGCCGAACAACCAAAATTAAATCCCCATATCCCGACAATGAAAGCTACTTTGGCAAACGTCATGGGTATTTCGGAAAACGATATTTCCATTAAAGCAACTACAACAGAACAATTGGGCTTTGTCGGCAAAGAAGAAGGTATGGCTGCCTATGCAGTTGTTTTAATTTGTAAACACTAAATTATTCATTCTAAATTATCATGCTTATGAAAAAGATTACTTTGGTTCTTTCTATTTTGTGTCTTTGCTATTTGCAAAATTGTTTAGCAGCAACTCTTATTGGACACAGAGGCAGTTTCTGGGGTGTCGAAAGTACTTCTGAAGCGTTTATCAATGGTGCAAAATTTGGTTTTAACGGTTTGGAAACAGACATTAAAGTTACCAGTGATACAAAATTTGTATGTTGCCACGATGATAACTTATCGCGTTTTGGTCATTCTGATGCCGTAATTGCAAGTTCTACATTAGCAAGTTTAAAAGCACTCACAATGTCACAAACTCGTGGTGGAATATCTTATACCGGCACCATTTGTACGCTTGAAGAATATTTGGACATTTGCAAACAATACAATCTTTTCCCCTTGATTGAGCTAAAATGGGCAACCGGAATCAATACCGGTGATTGTTCCAATATTCCTGCACTCATTAGTGTCATACAATCAAAAGGGATGTTTGAAAAAGCAATATTTCTAACCTCAATGAAAGCCTGTTTGGAATATATTCGCAAAAATTATCCTACTGCCAATATGCAATTTTTATGCTATGATACTACTGCCGAAACAAACTTGGAATGGTGTATTACCAATAAATCACACGTTGATATTGGTAAAGGGACAGGATTGACAGCCAATGTAGTTAAAAGCTATCACGATCAGGGATTATTGGTTAATGTTTGGACAATCAACACCATAGCTGAATATCTTGAATATAAAAGTAAAGGCTGTGATATGTTTACGACTGATTCTTTAGATTTGTCAGGAATTCTGGAGCCTGATGACGAAGTGAGTTTCGTGTCTTTATGGACAAAAACCATGACAGATGCGCCATATCTTACCAACACCACTTCGCAACGTTCTATGGCTGTGTACAACAGCGAATTATATATTCCGGATATGAATAACGGAAAAATTGCAGTAGTAGCAGGCGAAACTGGTAACTTGAAACGAACCATTCAAACAGATTTGGAAAGTACATTTTTAAGCTGTGTTCGTTTTACCCAAGACGGAGTGATGTTGCTGGGAAGTACACGCAACTTGAAAGATACCTTATCTATTTATCGTTGTGACCAAGAAGGAAACACCGCACTCTTAGGAAAAAAAACAATAGACGGTTTTGGATTGACAGATTACTTTGATGTATATGGAGCATTGAACAGCGCAAACGGCGGTTTTATAGTTGCTGCGAGCAATCAAGGTAAAGCGGTAAAAATTCCTTTTCAAAATGGAGCCTTGGGCGAGCCTATTCTATTCGATGGTCACAAAGGCAGCAATATTTCAGGAACTCATGCCATTGTTCAATCCGACAGCACATTCATTATTACAGGAGTACGCTCTGCTCGTAAATTATACAGCATAGACGGATCTTGGTCAAAATCATTTGGAGCGCCTACTCCTGCAACCTTAGCTGTCGATGGCGATTGTTTTTCACTCAACGGACACGATTATTATGCCTCGGTAGAAACACGATTTGGCTCATTCAAATTATTTGACATCAGCCATAGTATTGACAGCCCTGTGGTTTTCGACAATGCCACAGCTGCTTTGGGAACAACTGCCAACACTGCCATTACTTCACCACTATGTGCCGAAGAAACACCTGATTATGTGACACTTTATATTTTGGCAACCAATAATGGTATAGCCGCCTATCGTTTACAGAAAAAACTGGTCGGGGTATCTTCCATAGAACAAGCCGTACCGATTTTTTATGTAAAAGACGGTATCATTACTATTGAAAATGCAACAGGAAAAGAAGTTTCTGTGTACGACATTATGGGAAGGAAACTTTTATCAAAATCCATATCCTCTCCCCTGTTTTCCCTCGAAAAATTACCTCAAAAACAGTTATACATCATCAAAATTGGTCAAGATGTTTTTAAAACTGTACTCTAACTTTTAAAAAATGAAGGTTTTTAGGTTTTTGCTGTATCCATTCGCTTTGGTGTATGGAATAATAACCATAGTGCGTAATTTTTTATTTGACACACATTTGTTGTCCTCTAAAAAATTTGACATTCCAACTATTTCTATAGGTAACATATCTGTGGGTGGTACCGGCAAAACTCCTCATTCAGAATACCTAATTCGTTTACTACAAAAACATTACCAAACAGCCTTTTTAAGCAGAGGGTATCGCAGAAAAACACATGGTTTTATGTTGGCAGATGCCACATCAAATGCACAGTTAATTGGCGATGAACCATTTCAGGTAACTCAAAAATTTCCGAAAATACAAGTGGCCGTTGATGAAAAACGTGTCGAAGGCATTGAACAACTTTTACAATTATCACCAATCTTACAAGTAGTATTATTGGACGATGCCTTTCAACATCGTTATGTGCAACCGGGACTTTCAATCCTGCTAACAGATTATCATCATTTGTGGACTGATGATTTTCTTTTGCCATACGGAAGGTTACGCGAGCCCAAATGCAGTTCCAAACGTGCCAATATTGTTATTGTAACCAAATGCCCGGAAAACTTATCAGAACGACAACAAGCAAAAATACGTAACAAACTGAAAATAAGACAATCACAAAGTATCTATTTTACTACATATTGTTACGCCACCCCCAAAGCTCTGTTTCATAAAAACCAAGGGGATATTACTCCCGACAGTTCTATTTTATTGGTAACAGGAGTTGTCTCTGCACAAGGATTAGAAACACATTTGCGCACACTGACAAACAACATTCAAACATTAAAGTTTCCGGATCACCATTTTTTTTCGGCCAAAGATATATGTACCATTATGTCTGAATATGAGAAACTACCACTTGAAAACCGTATGATAATTGTTACGGAAAAAGATGCCGCACGCTTGACAAGCATGAACGACAAACTTCCCAACTTATTGAAAGACACTATTTATTCGATAGGAATAGAAGTTAGTTTTCTCAATCATCGCTCAGAATTTGACACAAAAATCCTTAATTTTATTTCGGATTTTCAGGCATAGAATCCTCCCTGCATTTACATTGAACTGACACGACAATAAGTCATATATTTTTTGTATTTTTGCAAAATAATAAATTAGAATTATGGAAAATTTTGCCGGTCTGACCGGGGAATATGCAGATTACAAAACATCAAAGATTGTAGTAGTACCAGTACCTTATGATGCCACAAGCAGTTGGGTACATGGTTCTGAGAACGGACCTGAAGCTTTGTTGGAAGCCTCTGTACAATTGGAATGGTTCGACATCGAAACACAAACTGAAGTTTACAAACACGGCATTCATACCGCAGCCCCAATAAAAGAAGACACCACACCCGAAGCATTGTGCAGTGCTGTTGAAACCAAAATCGAAGAACTATTTGACGCCGTAAAATATCCGGTAACCATAGGCGGAAATCATACAGTAAGTATTGGTGCCATTCGTGCAGCCGCCAAAAAATTTGAAAACTTAACCGTTTTACAATTGGATGCACATTCCGATTTACGAAGAAGTTATGAAGGAACGGACTTGAGCCATGCCTGCGTAATGAATCAAGCCAAAAAAGTGGCAAACATCACACAAGTAGGCATTCGCAGCCAATGTATTGAAGAAACAGATAATTTTGACCCAAAACGGATTTTTTATGCGTTGGATATTTTTCATGACAAGGACAATAGTTGGGAGAAACGGGCAAAAGCAACTTTAAGCAAAAATATTTATCTAACCATTGACTTAGATGTTTTCGACCCTGCTTATGTGCCTTCGACAGGAACTCCGGAACCCGGAGGACTGAATTATTTTCAAATATTGCATTTTCTACGTCAGATATTTACAGAATTTAATATAGTCGGATTTGATGTGGTAGAGTTATGTCCAAATCCCGCAGCCAAAGCGTCCGATTTTTTGGCAGCTCGACTCATCTATCAATTGTTAACTTATAAATTCTGTATTTAATAATCACAACAAGCTGTAAACCAATAAAAACATGACAGAAATTTCATCAATAGGAGAATTTGCATTAATCAAACAACTGACGGAACATATTAAATTAAAAAATCCGTCTTCAATACAAGGTGTGGGCGATGATGCCGCCGTAATAGATGCAGGTGACAAACAAATATTGACAACAACCGACTTATTATTGGAAGGCATTCATTTTGATTTGATGTATGTGCCATTAAAACATTTAGGTTACAAAGCGGCTGTCGTTAATTTTTCGGATATTTATGCCATGAATGGCAAACCAACACAATTGTTGGTATCTATAGGCATATCCAACCGCTTTTCGGTAGAACAGGTTGATGAAATTTATGCCGGAATTTATTTAGCCTGCGAAAAATATGGTGTTGATGTTGTTGGAGGCGACACTTCGGCTTCTGTAACCGGTTTGACTCTGAGTTTGACATGTATAGGCGAAGCCGATAAAGATAAAGTAACCTTACGTTCGGGTGCAAAACCAAACGACTTGATTTGTGTTTCGGGAGATTTGGGAGCCGCCTATATGGGATTGCAATTATTGGAACGAGAAAATACCATTTTCAAATCGCAAAAAGATGCTGATTTTCAACCCGATTTTGCCAGCAAAGAATACATTCTCGAACGACAATTGAAACCGGAAGCTCGCAAGGACATTATTGAATTGTTGGCAAAAAACAAATTGCAGCCAACCGCCATGATGGACGTGTCAGATGGCTTATCGTCAGAATTGATGCATATTTGCAAAGCAAGCGGCGTAGGTTGCCGTGTTTATGAAGATAAAATTCCTATCGATTACCAAACCGCCTCAATGGCTGAAGAATTTAATATGAATTTGGTAACGGCGGCACTCAATGGTGGCGAAGACTATGAATTGCTGTTTACCGTTCCACTCGAATGGCACGATAAAATCAAGGATTTAGAAGGAATCCACGAAATCGGTTACATTACCTCTCCCGATTTGGGAGCTGCTTTAGTAACGCGCGACGGACAAGAAATTACCTTAAAAGCTCAAGGTTGGGTCGCTTTTGATAAAAAATGAGTACCTTTGTACTAAGTTATATTTTGTAAATATTAATGCTTTGAAACTATGAAACCAATGAATTTAATGTCAATCGGTATTGCTTCCGACCATGCCGGTTACGAACTGAAACAAATCATTATCAAAGAGATGGAATCTCAAATAGGCAACATCTATGACTACGGAACGTACAGCACCGAAAGTTGCGATTACGCAGATTTTGCACATCCATTGGCAAAAGCAGTTGAAGGTGGTGCATGCGATTTTGGCATTGCCATTTGTGGCAGTGGCAACGGCATTACAATGACCGTCAACAAGCATCAAGGCATTCGTGCGGCACTGTGTTGGGAAGTAGAATTGGCATCATTGGCACGCCGCCACAACAACGCCAACATTTTAGGGCTTCCGGCACGATTTATTTCTCAGGAACTGGCATTAGAGATGGTCAAAACATTTCTAACTACCGACTTCGAAGGTGGTCGTCATCAAAAACGTATTGATAAAATTCCTGTTCAGGAAGAAAATTCCGAAAAATAATTGCAGAAACAAAAAAAAATAGATACCTTTGCAGCCCTGAAAACAAGTTTTAAAAAACAACTTAATAAATTCAATTAAAATGATTGTAGTTCCCGTAAAAGAAGGCGACAATATTGAAAGAGCCTTAAAAAAATTCAAACGTAAATTTGAAAAAACAGGTGTAGTGAGAGAATTGCGTAGTCGTCAGCAATTTGACAAACCGTCAATTGTAAAACGTGACGAAAAAATGCACGCTATTTACGTTCAAAAATTACAACAAAAAGAGGATTAATCAGAATCCACTCTCCTTTAATTTGTAACAAGATTTAGGTCAACCTTCTAAAAAAGTTGCCGAACAGCACGACAGTATGAGGATTTCTCGTACTGTTTTGTCGTGTTTATGCCATTCAGCAAAAAAGACACATCATCTACGAGAATACTCGTATTGTTTTGTCTAAAAAAATAGTTTAACTTTGTGGACAATATTAAAACAGCTCTATTATAAACAAAAAATTATTTCTTTTTGCTGCCGCAATGATTTGCGGAGCAATGTACTGCCATGCTGCAGTAGGTGACACGTTTAACAAAACGTATGGATCGTACTCGGTAACGTACAAAATTATTTCTGAAAATCCTAACGAAGTTAGTGTAAAAAAAGTTAGTGTAACATCTAGTCCTGAGGTAACAATTCCTGCGTCCATTACTAACGAAAGCTTAACGTACAACGTTACCGCTATTGCCGATTTGGCTTGTTCCAACGAGGTAAATATACCAAAGATCACTTTCCCTGATGCCATCACATCCATTGGAAAAGAAGCGTTTAACTGTTGCTACGCACTTACCGAGTTCACCATTCCCGCATCGGTAAAAACAATCTCTAACGGTGCTTTTCAAAATTGTAGGTCGATAACATCATTTACCATTCCGGCGGCTGTAACCCAAATAGGAAGATACAATGTATTTCTCCTGAATACCAGTCTGACTGCCATTAATGTTGACGCAGCCAATACCACTTATTCATCACATAATGGTGTATTATTCAGCAAAGATAAAAAAACTTTATTGCGCTTTCCGGACGGAAAAAGCCAAACCTATGCAGTACCAAATTTTGTAGATACCATTGGTACCGATGCTTTTCGCTACAATACAAAGATCAAATCGGTCATTATTTCGGACAGTGTAACACACATTGCTCCGGCTGCTTTTTTTCAGAGCGACGTAGAGTCAATCACAATGGGAAAAGGCATTACTTACATTGGGGATAATGGTTTTCGTATGTGCAATAACTTAGGAGAGTTTGTCTGCCATGTAGAGGAGCCAAGCAGCATCACAACAGGCAATTATATCTTTCTTGATGTAAAAACAGACAGTTGTATTCTGAGAGTTCCGGAAGGGTGTGTAGAGAAATACAAAAATATCTACCCATGGAAAAAATTTACCAATATTGTGGAAATAGAACCTGTAGTAGGAAACCGGTTTGAGAAAGACGGCATCATGTACGAGATAACCTCACTCACTCCTAACGAGGTAAAAGTAATTTATAAAGATCCTCTTTATACGGGTGTTATTACTATTCCGGCTTCTGTAGACAAAGGAAGAACCTATAACGTTACCGCCATAGGAGATGCTGCTTTTGCAAATTGCAGTGAGGTTACAGCCATTAACATTCCTAATAGCGTCAACTCTATTCGTATGGGTGCTTTTAAGGGTTGCACCAAGTTGACTTCCATCGTTATTCCCAACCAAGTTACTGTCATTAACACTTTGACATTTGCCAACTGCGGTTTGACATCTTTCACAATTCCTCAAAACATTACCAAAATTGGAAGTGGCGCTTTCTCTGATTGTACGGCATTAAGTAAAATTATCAGCAACATAGAAAATCCGGATAATGTTACTTTAGGAACAACAGTATTTAAAAATATTGCTGTCCGGTAAAAAAATAAAAGCATATAAATTCGGTTCAGATTGCCAGTTAATAAGCAATCTGAACTGGATTTTTCAAAAGTAAGCCCCCTATTCAAAAAGAGGTAGCATATCTGGTGGAGA
>JAQUTW010000023.1 GCA_028694215.1 Paludibacteraceae bacterium
GAACCCACGACCCTCGGAACCACAATCCGATGCTCTAACCAACTGAGCTACATCCACCATTTTCGAATTGCAAAATTAATACATTTCTGAATTTTATCAAAATAAAAAAGCAAGAAAAATGGATTTTAATAGTTGTGAGTATTATATATCTGAAAATCAATGTGTCCAAGAAAAAAATGCGTATATTAAACGCTTGATTTTTGCTTCGAGAAATGGTGAAGCTGTTAAAAGCATGGTGGCAAAAGGTGTATGTTATCGCAAAAATTTGGGGGTTTCGTTGGTGCGTTTGAGTGAAATAGCGACCATGTGTGAACCGAATAAGGAATTGGCAGACCGATTGTGGCAGTCTGGCGGGCGTGAAGAGATGATTTTGGCTGCGTGTTTGATGCCAATAGGTGAATTTCCGTATGACTTGGCAATGGAATGGGTTGCAGCTATTGTGCAAGTTGAAATAGCAGAAATTGTGTCGATGAAGTTGTTCTCCAAATTGCCTTATGCAGAGCAATTGGCAAAAGTCTTACTCAAATTGCCTTCGGAAATACCATTTCTTGTAGGGTTGTCGATAGTAGTGCGCATAGAGTCGACTGCTGATGATGCTTTTTGCCAACAAGTTTGTAAATGCTTGTTTACAAATCATTTTGATAACGTAGCTATTACTCATTTACGATATACGTTTCTGGAGAACCTACTTTTCACCAAACCGCATTTTCGAGCGCAAATCGAAAACTTATTATGTTCTGTAAATTTTGAAAATGAGCAAATGCGCAACTTTTTCATGGAACTGTTGCCAATAAGGCTTTAAAAATAGTATTATGCTTCTTGGGCTTTGGTACGAATAAAGTCGTTACGCTTACCGGAAAAAAGTTCTAATTTCCAGAATTCACAATTTAAAGCACCATTCAGTAATTTTATTTTTTTAGAAGGACGCAGACCCATATTTTGCATACATTCTATGTGTGATGAGATGACCCAAGCCGTGCTGCTGGGAAATTTATGTTTTAATGTTTCACCCAACTGAGCGTATAATTCGTATAAATTTGCATTTAGCAAGCGTTCTCCATAAGGAGGATTCGTAACAATCAAGCATTTCTCGGTTTGTACTTCCCAATCAGTAATAGAGCGTTGCTCCACTGTAATATATTTCGATAATCCTGCAGATTTAATGTTTTCTTGAGCAATTTCTATGGCACGTGCTGAAATATCATAACCTTTAATTTTAAAATTTAAAGGTCGTTCCATCGAATCGTCGTTGTAAATGCTATCATACAAATCTTTATCGAAGTTTTTCCATTTCTCAAAAGCAAATGATTGGCGATAGATGCACGGTGGAATATTGAGAGCTTTCAAAGCTGCTTCTATTAAAAAAGTTCCGGAACCGCACATCGGATCAACAAAATCGCATTGACCGTTCCATTCTGCCATTTCGAGCATACCGGCGGCTAAAACTTCGCTAATGGGGGCTTCTGTTTGGGAAGAACGATAACCGCGTTTATGAAGCGATTCGCCCGAACTGTCCAATAAAATTGTACAATCGGTTTGAGAAATATGAACATTAATATAGAAATCGGGATTTGTCAATCTTACAGAAGGACGTTTCCCTAATTTCTCGTTAAAATAATCGACAATGGCATCTTTTACGCGGTAAGTAACAAATTGTGAGTTTCTGAAATCGTTTGAAAAAACTGTGGCATCAATTTGGAAAGTTTGATTGGTTTCCATAATTGTGTCCCATTCAATATCTTTTGCCATTTCATATACTTCATCAGCGGTTTTGGCTTTGAAAGTTTTCAGTGGCATCAGTATGCGGGTGGCGGTTCGGCAACAAAGATTGGATTTGTACATCATAGCCAAATCTCCTGTAAATGATACGGCGCGGCGTTCTATTTGAACATTGTTGGCTCCGATTTCTATTAATTCTTTTGCTAATACTTCTTCCAAACCCTTGAAAGTTTTTGCCAGCAGTTGTTGCTCTTTATTTTCCATCTGTGATTTTTTGTTTGTTTTGTTGCATTATTTTACTGTCGGCAGGCACATCTTTGTCTATCCATATATTGCCGCCAATAATGGAGTTTTTGCCAATTGTAATTCTACCTAAAATAGACGAATTAGAATATATGATAACATTATCTTCGATAATCGGGTGGCGCGGTATGCCTTTTATCGGATTACCATCTTTATCTAATGGAAAATTTTTAGCTCCAAGAGTTACTCCCTGATAGAGTTTTACATGATTTCCGATAATGGTTGTTTCGCCAATGACTACACCTGTTCCGTGATCAATGGTGAAATAGTGTCCAATAACGGCTCCTGGATGTATATCGATACCGGTTTCAGAGTGTGCCATTTCCGTGATGATGCGTGGTATAATCGGTACACCCAACAAAAGTAATTCGTGCGCTATTCTATAATTGCTGATGGCGCGAATGGCCGGATAACAGAAAATAATTTCAGTGCTGTTTTTGGCAGCAGGGTCTCCTTCGTATGTGGCTTGTACATCGGTAAGCAATGCTTTGCGAATATCCGGCAGACGCTCTATAAAACGGTTGGCAATTTCGTTGGCATAGTTTTTGTTTTTCTCTAAACTTTTGTCGCAGGTAGTACACAAACCGGCAAAAATTTGACTTGCCAAAAGTTCTTCCAAATCCCAAATATTACTGGCAATATGTTTTTTGATTGTGCTGGCATTGATGGCAGAGTTGCCAAAATAACCCGGAAATAAAATACTTCTGACTATTAATACGATTTTTTCTAAGGTGTCAATGCTTGGCATTGGCTTATTTTCCGAATGTTTGTAGCACAACGTTTGGTAGTCTTTGGTATTTGCCAATTGCTTGATGATGATGTCTAACTTTTGTTCATTATTTTCCATAAAATCAATATAACAATTTATCTAATAATATTTTACAAAATAATTACGCATATTTCTGCTTCAGATTTTGAATTTCTGAAACAATATGTTTGCGCCACACAATAGCATTCGGAATTGTATCTAATTCAACGCAACAATTATAAAATGTCATCATTTCTGTATGTGTAATTCTCATTCCTTTTTGTTTGACATTCCTGATAATTTCAAGTAAATCTATCAATTCTGAAATTGTTATCGGAATTATCTTCTGTTTTTTGCCCTCGTATTCGTATTTTACGGCAGTCCAAAAAGTGTTAATCGTATCCTGATGAATCTGTGGTGCAATAAAAAGGCAATAATTTGGAAGTGTAGCATGATTATTTTCAAAGTCGCGCAAATGGCGCATAACTGGCTGTCCTTCATTGAACCACTGATTACGTCCAGTTAGCATTGTTACCTCGCAAATTGCCTGAAAGCTATTGTAATAGCATTCAATATCAGGAACTTTTGAAGGAGCAGTAAAAGTTGGTTCGTTATCATCGCCAAGTGGTGAATTAGGTTTAATTAAAGTTGCATCATCAATAATATTCAGTGCAATATTCGACCATTTTTCTAATGCGATAGATGGCTTTATTCCAAGAGTTTTTATTTTTTTTAAAGAATCTGTTGCTTCCGTGATTTTGAAATCTTCTTCATATTCATATTTTAATAATTCGTTTTGCAATGATAGGCGTTCCTTTCTCAATTTCTCAATTTGAATCTTTAAGGTTTCTACATTGTTAGCTATTATAAAATCGGATATTTTTTTCTCTAATTTTTTCTCTAAAACGATAATTTCATCAGCAATTTTTTGCACTATCTTTTTTAATTCATTTATTGATTCAAATGGTAATGTATAGCCGTTATAATTGCCAATGTAGGTTTGATATTCCTCTTTAGAGAAAGGTAATGCCTTACCGCTTAAATCATTCAGAATTGAATTTATTTCGGTCATTCTGCGTGGTTCTAAATCAACATAATAGCCACCACTACGAATATAGATGTATTTTGTAAGTCGTAAACAGCGAATGATATTGTCGGTATATTCATTGATATTTTGTTGTGGGTTATTAAAGTCTTTCAAATAATCGTCAATATATTTTTTGATAAACTTTTCTCTTTCGCTGAAAACCTGTATTTCTTCACATTTTCTACGAAAACTCAGTAATTCTATAGCTATTTTTTCTATATTTTTGTAATCTGTAATTGACAAAGCATAAATGCCAAATTCGAGTTTTGAAATTCCTTTTGCTTTTTGATGATTTTTCTCACAAAATTCGTTTACACATTTTATTAGACGTAAAGCACATACAAATGGCTTAACGTTGAAATCTGAAAAACCTTGCATCAATGGATTTGGATATTGAAATTTAAGAAGATAAGCAAGCATTACATCTCCAATTTCAATATTACCATCTAAAAACCTTTTTCCTGTATCGGTTATTGTTATCTTATTGTCATTCAACGCAACAAGTCCCATTTTTTCAATAGGATCAAACGAAGTTCTGCCACGCATTGGGGCATCTTGATAGTTTTGAGCGTTAAATATATCCGCAGCCTCTTGCAGTGTCAATTTATGCGACAAATCATAAAATGCCTTTTTTAATTTTGTGGGTAAAATGTCAATTTTAGTAGGATAATAATGTCTGTTTTTTATCAAACGAATTTGTAATTCTTTTTGTGCAGACTTTGTCCATTCGCGATTTTCCATTTCGGCAATCGTGCAAAGAAAATGATATGCGCGTTCAGGATTGCGCATCGTCGTAGAACAAGACCAAAGTTGTTTCATATTCTTTCTTTCTTTTTAGTAGTTTATTACAAGAATTTCATCGCTACCTGAAATTCTGTCTTTTGTTTGATAACTCGCATTTGAATAGTTATAATCCAAATGAATACACGTATAATCAGGATTAGTTTCTATCCATTTTTTTAAAATACAGTTTGTTTTCCCTTTGCTACTCAGGACATTAGATAATGCGAAACGGATCCCACGATTATTCAGATTGTCAAGTTTGTGCAATAAATCTTGCTCTGCACACAATGTCCACATACCCTGTTCATTATATGTGGCGCAAGTTACCAAATAAGGAGGGTCGCAATAAACAAAATCCTGAAGAGTTAGATTCTTTATATCGAAATTCCTAAAGTCTTGATTTGCAAATGTGCAATTAATTTGATGCAAACGTTCAATAAAACGATTTAATTTTCTTTGCATTGTTACATTAAAATCGCGCTTCCCGACCGGCAAATTAAATTCACCTTTTGCGTTAAATCTTATTTGATTATTGAATGCAAAAAGAATCAAAACATAGAATTGAATAAAATATTGAAAATCAAATGTTTTATTTCTATTGAAACTCTCTCTTAATTTATTAAATGGTGCTTTATTAAAATCGCCTAATCCATTGTTACTATCGCAATTATAATAATTATAACCATTTTTGTATGCCCACGAAAGACCATATTCATTTATTGTTGTAGCTATTGAATCGACAATAACTTGGCGGTCGTTTTCTTTAAATAACTGCAAAAGTTGAATAACTCTCGTATCTATATCATTAAAAATTACCCTTCGACAAGTTATATTGCAACCAACATTTCCACCACCACAAAATAAATCCACAAAAGTGTCTATTTCTTTTGGAAAATGTGGCAGAATCTGGGGCAAAAGTTTGAATTTACCGCCTGTATAATTTAGTGGTGATTGCAGTATTTCTTTCATTAATTTTATTTGCAAACACAAAGAAATAAGCGTTCTTTGTTTCCTTTAATATCTGATTTCCCGGTTGTAAACGTTTTATATTCTTCCGAAAAAATTTGTACAGAACCCTTTCGACCTAGTATTCTCAAAATTTCATCATCAGTAATTTTTGCATTTGATCGATTATTCCCCTTGTTACTCATATTATTGTACGATAATAAAATATATTTGCAACGGAGCGAAGAAATCAACTCTTCGAAAGTTTTGGGCGCGAATTTTGTACAATAATCACTTTTTAAGTTTTGTCTGTTCATTTTTCTTGCGATGCCTTTTACTTCTGGTTGTTTCCACCGAGCAACGTTCTCTAATAAATGGTAAGCATCGCAATATTGGCGTGAATTATATGGTGGATCCAAATAAACCAAATCCGCTTCAATTTGTTTGGCAATAGAATTTATATCCTGATTAAAACAACGATTTTGTGCATTATTGGCATTTGAAGCATTGGGATAATAGAGTTCCAATTTTTTGTCGAAAGTAACACCTTGCCGGAATGCATCGTAGTGTCCACAAGTATTTGCAATTCTGTCCATTGCATATAGCAGAGAGGTTATCAGTAATGCCTTTTCGCGTTCATTGATATTCTTTTCTACAAATTTTTGTTCAATATCATTACGAATATATCCAATTTTAGAGCAATCGGCAGCAGAAAAAAATGTGTCAGCAAAATTTTCTGACATATAATTATTCTCACTGACATGCAAGTTGTTGTAAAAGTCAATGATATTTTTTATTTTCAGAGAATCAAATTGTTGTGGAGAAAACCATGCCAAATTGCAAATATAATTACTGTAAAGAATATCGTTAGTAATAATTATTTTTTCGGGAAACGCAGATGATACCGCACCTGTCCCTGCAAATAAGTCGGCAAAAATATCGATGGAATCGCAATTCTCATTCACCGTTTTTGTGATAAAAGGCAATAATTTGTACTTGTTCCCTAAATAACGCCGATTATTTATGGCTGTTGATTTTATACTCATAACGATAATTGCGATTTTTATATAGAAGTAAAGAGATTGCAAATTTACAATTCTTTCTCTACAATAGAAATTCTACAAATTCTTTTTTCTTCTTATATCTTTTTTATGGATTCAATAGCTTGTTGGCTACGCTTTTCTCCTATTTGGTCTATTTCTATAAATTTTTTCCCGTACCGAATCAGTTCGCGTTTGTACCAGTCATATAAGAAATCTCGGTTGGTCGGATTTTCTCTTACCGGATCGTATTCCCAAGTAATATTGGGTTTGCAAAGTAGATATAAATCGACATTACAGTTTTTGATGGCTGATTCAATCCATTTGGGTTCGTGTTTGTAAACGTGCAAAAACCACACGTGCGTAATAATTAGAAACGTGTCGAAAAATACGTATTTCTGTTGGGAACATACCGCTTTCTCAAACTCTTTTATCTGAGTTTTTGCAATGATTTCCACATCGGCATAGGTATATGGACGATTGAGCGTTTCAACGTATGTCCGTGCATATTCAGGAACCCAAATGGTACTAAAATGTGCCGCCAGATCTTTTGCCAATGTGGTTTTACCTGTCGATTCCGGTCCTGTTATGACAATTGCTTTTGCCACGAATTTTATTTATCTTTGCCGCAAAAAGAAATTATGTGCAAAGATATTTTAAAAGTTTCATTTATCGGCATACTTCTGACGTTTTCTATTCAAATTTTTGCAGAGAGACCGAATGTAGATGGCTTTGATTTCAAAGGTACATATTATTTTAACAGCCATTCCACCAAAGCATCACGAGGTTATTCACAATTTTGTGATGCTACAACCATACCGTTTTCTATCGCTATTCCGTGTGCAATGGTTATTGGAGGTTGGATTGCACATGACGAAACTGTGTTGCGTGAAGCCTTGGGTGTTGCCATTGGTACGGTTGTCAGTGCAGGTGCTTTATACACAACAAAAAAAATATTTAATCGCCACAGACCTTACGAAACGTATCCCGAACAGATAAATCCTATGGAGTATGAATGGAGCTCTTCCTTTCCGTCCGGACATACCGGCATGGCTTTTTCTACTGCTACTTCATTGACGATGGCATTTCCTAAGTGGTATGTTGGCGTTCCTGTTTATCTTTGGGCTACTTCAGTGGGTATTTCCCGATTGGAAGCTGGCGTACATTATCCTACTGATGTCATAGCCGGAGCGGTTTTGGGTACAGGTTGTGCCGTAGCTTCTTACTATATCAATCGGGCTATTTGGCAAAGTGTTGATAAGAAAAAAGAACTGAAAGCACTGGAAAATTATCCCAAATAAATCGCCTAATTTTTTAGTCGAAAATTATCGTAATTTGTCGAAAGTGTTTCGATTGCTTTTTTGATAACGGCATCATCGGTATTGAGAATCTTGAAGAGAGCTGCATTATCGAAAATATCTCGTGCAATCATTGCTTTCATTTGCAAACATAATATCGGTTTCGATAGATTAAATTCTTCATCGGAACAATTTATTTTTGTATCAGTAGCTTTCTGTCGCAAAGTATTTAATAATTCGTCGGTTATCGAGAAAGATAGTTCGTACTCTTTGACGTTTTTGTATTTGTCTGTCAGGTTTTTACGATTTTTTTCTACGTATTCAACCACAGTAGAGTTGATAATGCCTTTTGCCAAAATATTGCGATGATAAACCGTAAAGCGTGCTGTATCCAATGGTACAAAAATATCCGGCATTATACCGCCTCCGCCATATACTGTTCGTCCCAAGCGTAAAGTTGTATATTTGAGAGAATCGGGAAAATGTATGCTGTCCGAATGTTGCAATTCTCCATTGTTGTATCTCTCTATCAAATCTTTCTGATAAGTTTCTGATCCTTTATTGTAAGGTTTTTGAATATTTCTCCCTGTGGGTGTATAGTAACGGGCGACTGTCAACCGCATCAAAGAACCGTCGAATAATGGCACAGGACGTTGAACCAATCCTTTCCCAAAAGAACGGCGACCAATGATTAATGCTCTGTCCCAATCTTGAAGAGCTCCCGACACAATTTCACTTGCCGAAGCAGAATATTCGTCAATAAGTACAACTAAATCACCGCTTTCAAACATTCCTTTGTCGGTTGATTGTGCAATGCTTTTGCGTTGATGAACGCCTTTTGTATAAACGATCAATTTGTTGGGTGACAAAAACTCGTCTGATAAATCGATGGCTGCCTGCAACAGACCGCCGCCATTTCCTTGCAAATCGAGAATCAGTTGTTTCATTTTTTGCTTCTGCAATGATTTCAGAGCTTTATGAAACTCATCTAACGTTGTAGAAGAGAAACTATTAATTTTAATATAGCCGATGTTGGGTGCAATCATATAAGTTGCATCTACGCTGTAAATAGGAATTTTGTCGCGTGTGATGGTAAATTCGATAGGATCGGTTACGCCTTGACGTATCACATTTACCGAAATTGTTGTACCTCGTGGACCACGCAAAAGTTTCATAATGTCGGAGGTTGGCATTTTTATACCGGCAATATTTTTTCCATCAACACTGATTAAACGGTCGCTTGGTAAAATACCAACTTTTTGGGCAGGACACCCCGATATGGTTTGCACGACAAATAAAGTGTCTTTCAACATTTGGAACTGAATGCCGATACCTTCAAAACTGCCGTCGATGGTCTCGTTTGCCCGTTGAACTTCTTTTTGTGGGATATAGGTAGAGTGTGGGTCTAAATTTTTCAACATACCTTCAACGGCATTTTCTACCAATTGCTCCTGATTAACACTATCTACATAAAGTGCATTGATGGCAGCGGCTGCCTGATTTAATTTTTGGAGTTGTATTGGTTCAAAAGATTCCGCTTGAATGGTGCAAGAAACCACAAGGCTGACGGCTATAAAGATTTTTTTCATAAACATATTATTATAATGTGCAAAGTTAGTGATAATATATTTTTGAGCAAAAAACAGAAGTCGATTTGTAAAAAAAACTTTGAATCATTGTAGGTATTTGAATTTGTTATATGTAATTTGTTTTTGTTTTAATGACGATAAGCACGAAACTATTTTAATAAATTTTAAGTTATAAAACAAAAAACTGATATTGAAAGAATTGTTGATTGCAGATTTGCTATTGTAGAATAGGAAACAGAGGAATATCTCAATTTTCTGCTTCAACGAAACAGGGACAGTATTTAGCTCATTTAAAGGCAAAAAGAACCGCTTCTTCTTTTTGCCTTTTTTTTGTGAAAAAATTGTACTTTTGCAGACTTATGATTTCTAATTTTCTGACAGATAAAATTATACAGCTTCTTCCTTATGCACCCAATAAGGGACAACACCAATGTATAGAACGTTTGGCAATGTTTTGTACATCGCCGACTCCTCATCATCTTTTCCTTTTGAAAGGATATGCCGGTACAGGAAAAACATCATTGGTGGGGGCATTTGTTAATGCTATGATGCAAATGGGGCAAAAATGTGTATTGATGGCTCCTACCGGACGTGCGGCCAAAGTTTTTCATAATTATTCAGGTCAGAAATCTTTTTCGATTCATAAAAAAATCTATCGTCAGAAATCGGCATCTGAATTTCAGTTTAGTCTGTCTGACAATTTGCATAAAAATACTTTCTTTGTGGTCGATGAGGCTTCTATGATTTCCAATAAGCCTAACGAAAGTTTAAATTTTGGCTCGGGTTATTTGCTTAATGATTTGATACAGTATGTTTATTCCGGTGAAAATTGTTCGTTGATACTGTTGGGAGATACGGCTCAGTTGCCACCGGTTATGCAGCCGTTGTCGCCGGCACTCGACAAGCATTGTTTAGAAAGTTTTGGTTTGGACGTTGAAGAGTTTGAACTTACGGAAGTTGCACGTCAGGAAACAGAAAGCGGTATTTTGTCGAATGCTACTTCTTTGCGGCACCTGCTGTCGGAACAGAGGGCTTTGTATAGTCCGCAGGTGGACGATACTTTTCCTGATGTTGCTACGGTAGTCGGATCAGATTTAATAGATTCTATTTATAATGCCTATCGGGAATCGGGAATGGAAGAATGTATTATTATAACTCGATCAAACAAACGGGCAATTTTATATAATAGGGGAATTCGCAATCAGGTATTGCAACAAGAAGATGAGTTGTCTAATGGCGATTTATTAATGATTACCAAAAATAATTATTTTTGGAGCAAAGCCTATGCAGATTTGGATTTTATAGCCAATGGTGATACAGTTGAAATTGTACGGACACATAAACATTACGAATTGTATGGTTGCCGTTTTGCCGATGTTACCTTGCGTTTTTTGGATTATGATTTGGAGGTGGAAGCACGCATTTTGATAGATTCGTTATATACAAGTTCTTCGTCTGAAGTGGACGCATTGAACAAAAAGTTGTTTGCCGAAGTAGCTGAAGATTATGCAGATGTATCCAACAAACGTGACAAAATGAAGCAGATGATGGACAACCCGTTTTTGAATGCATTACAAATAAAATTTGCATATGCGATAACTTGCCATAAGGCTCAGGGCGGGCAATGGAAGCAGGTTTTTGTAGATGCAGGTCAGGTGTCGGACGAACAAAAAACGGCAGAATATATTCGATGGCTATATACTGCCTTTACGCGTTCACAAGAAAAATTGTATATTATAAATAAATGTTGAACAGAAATGAGCTCATTTTGTGTAAGAGTTCAAATTATCCTACATTTTTTTAGACTATTTTTAAAAAAAAGAAAGATTAAAAAAGAAAAAACATTATCTTTGCAAATTCAAAATAATTAAACCTTAAAATATAAACAATTAAAAGCATTTTTCTATGAAACAGAAAAAATTACTGTATGTGGTTCCAATAGCTTTGTTGTGCGGGATGTCCGCATGTACGGAAGATATTGATTTTAACCAAGTTTCTAAGGATATTCAACACAATATATCCTTGATAGTTCCTATTGGGGTAGCAGAAGCTACTATTGAACAGGTTATTGATAACTTAAATAGTGATGATGTTTTAAAAGATGTAGAAAACAATACGTGTTATATGCACTTTGAAGACAGCATGGTTATTAATGATACCGTATCGCGTTTTAATCATGGAGGCACTATTAATAAAACGTATTATGTTAAGGATGATCCTAATTGTCCTGAAATTGGTAAACGGGTTCCTTCCGATACACAATTTACATTGACACAAATATTGGAGTATGATTTTGATTATGATGAAATAATAGGAGGCTCTTTGCAACAACGGGTGGATAGCTTGGTAATAGCGCAAGCAACTGTAAATGCCAGTTTTGCTTTGAGTGATTTACCATTAGGAGGCAGTCAGGTGGTTGCTTGGATTTCGTTTCCTGAAATTCCTGAATTAAAAGATTTTTCCATGTATGTGGTTCTTAAAGATGGCGAAACGAGTAATGTTTCTAAAGTTATAGATACTCCCTTTAAAATTCGTTTTGCACAAGGTGGCAATTTTATTAAGATGAAAATTGATTATAAATTTGTAGCCGGATCCAATTTAATATTACAAACAAGTTCTAAAATTTATTCCACCACAAAAATTGATGGTATTGATTTTTCTAAGGCTTGGGGCTATTTTGGGAAACCGGATCAATTTACACATGATGATAAAGTAGTTCCTATTCCTTCCGGTATTTTTACACGTCCTGTCTTTGCCAACAATAATCTTTTATTTCACGATCCCGAAATTACCTTTAATTTTAAAAGTAATGTAGGTGTTCCATTGAATTTCGAAGTAGAAGAGATAAAAGCAGTGGATGCCAATGGTGTTGAAAAGTACGCAGATTTTAATGGTCATAAAAACTATGTTATGCCTCTTGATGAAGCTCCTTACGAAGGTGGTGTTTCTTCTAATAGTTTTTTGTTTAACAGAGCAAATGGTGGTACACATCAATTATTCCAAATCAAACCGGAAAAATTTGCATATAAATTTAATGTAAAAGTTAGACAAAAAGAGGGAGTTAATCATCATTTTTGGTTCAGACCAACCAATGTTGATGTGAAATTTTTTGTTAAAATGCCTTTTGTGTTTGACCCGGGTTCACAATTTGCTTATACGGATACTCTCGCTGCAAATTTGAGAGAAGTGCTTGGACAGGACACCATTCCTTCAAAGGCTGTTATTAATTTAATCAAAATTAAATTTGCCAACACAAACAATTTACCATGTAAGGCAATTTTAAATGTTCAGTTGTTAGATGGCTCTGATAATATCCTTTATAAAAGAGACGGTGTAACTATTGATTCAGGAACAATTAATTCTGAAGGTTTAGTAACATCTCCTACTCAAAGTAATTTTTCTTTAGATTTTACCGGTGATGAAGTATATTCCATTATGAATATGAAGAAAGTAGTGCTTGTTTCGTATTTGCAAGCAGAAGATCACCCTAATCAGAAATTACATTTTAGACTTAGCGACTCCTTAACTTCTCGCGTAAGTGTGTTCGCCCAAGGTGGAATTGATACAAGTAAATAATTTATAAAATTAAGAAGACTATGAAATCGAAAAAAATTATTATAAGTGTTTTTGGCTGTCTGATGTTGTTTGTGTCGTCCACTTTCGCACAAACTAACACAATGTATTTTATGGATGAATTGCCGGGCAGACATGTGATGAATCCTGCTTTTTTCCCTAATACAAAAGTATATGTAGATTTTGTTGTATTTCCGAGTTTTTATATCAGTGGAGGAAATAATAGCTTTACTTTGAAAGATTTTGTGTATAGAGAAAATAAAAATAGTGGATTAGTAACTCCGTTCAATCCGGATCGCATAGACAAGTTTTATAACAGAATCAAATCTACCACATCGTTGGATATGGAATTTGGTTTGGATGTTGTGTCTTTCGGATTTGTCCTGAAAGAGAAAAATTTTCTGACATTTGATTGGAGTTTGAAAGGGAATGTACAAGGTTCTATTCCGCGCGATTTGTTCAAATTGGCAGCCTACGGTACACCTCTTGAAGACGAAGTTAACTCATTTAATTTTAAAAATTTAGGAATAAATGCTTCGTTGTATAGTGATTTGGGATTTGGCTATATGAGAAGAATTAATGAAAAATGGACTGTCGGTGGAAAATTGAAATTTTATGTGGGCTATGCCAATATCAATACAAAAATAAATCAATTAACATTAGATGCTTCTGGCGATTCGTGGGATGTGAAAGCAGACGCAGTTCTGAGAGGTGCGTTACCTGTTAATTATCAATTGGATAGCAAAGGAAATGTAGATTTTAAGTCGTTCAGTTTAGCTTCTACCGATGATATTGTTTCTCTTATATATAAACCAGCCGGTTTTGGTATGGGTATTGATTTAGGTGGAACTTTTGAGCCGATTAAAAATTTGGTAATTTCTGCTGCCATTACTGATTTAGGTTTTATTAATTGGCATAGAAATTTGGTTTCTCAGTCGTTTTCCGGTGAGAGTCAATTTACAGGTGTAACTTACCATCCGGGAGATAGTATTGATTTTAAGAAATTGGGTGAAGATTTCATAAATGCTTTTGGCACTGAAGGTGGTAGCGGAAACTCATATAATGAGATGGTGATGATGAATGCCAATGTAGGTATAGAATATGGTATTTTGAACAACAAAATCAGTTTTGGCTTATTGTCTCGTACAAAAGTTAAAGGAACTGTTGCAACCGAAGAAGTAACCTTGGCTGCCAATTTCCGTCCGGCAGAATGGTTTAAAACGTCATTATCCTATTCTTTTGTAAATGGTCGTTGGAATAATTTAGGTTTGGGATTAAACTTGCGGGTAGGCCCTATTAATACATTTTTGATAGCAGATTATATACCTCTTAATTGGGCGTTGATTGATAAAGGAGATGGAAGTGGTAACACAATGAGTGTGCCTTATAATACGCAACGGGTAAATCTCCAAATGGGTATGTGCTTAAATATCGGGCGTTACAGCAGTGACTGGGATCAAGATGGCGTTCGTAATAAGAAAGATAAATGTCCGGATACCGATATAAAATATCTGACCTCACTTTGTCAAGGATGGGATAAAAAACAATTAGTCGATTCCGTAGGATGTGATCGTGATGAAGACCAAGACGGCGTTCATGACTGTTTTGATCAATGTCCTCATACACCACTTGGTGTACAAGTGGATTCAGTTGGTTGCCCGATAGACTCTGATAAAGACGGTGTACCAGATTATTTGGATAAATGTCCGGAAACTCCTATAGGTGTGTTAGTAGATTCTATTGGCTGTCCGCTTGATGATGACAAAGACGGTGTGCCGAATTATATAGACAAATGTCCGAATACTCCGCTTGAGGTTCCTGTAGATTCGGTTGGTTGTCCGTTTGATACCGATGGTGATGGTGTATTGGATTACTTGGATCAATGTCCGGGAACTCCGATGGAAGCTTATGGCTTGATAGATTCGGTTGGTTGCCCGATTGATACCGATGGTGACGGAGTACCCGATTATTTGGATAAATGCCCGAATACGCCAAAAGAGGCTTATCAATCAATTGACGAACACGGTTGTCCGAAAGATACTGATGGTGACGGAGTGCCTGATTATTTGGATAAATGTCCTACATCTGCCGGTCCGGCAAGTAATTATGGCTGTCCTGAATTAAAGAAAGAGGTTAAGAATTTGTTTAAGAAGGCAATGCAGGGTATTCAGTTTGAAACAGGTAAAGATGTAATCAAGAAAGTTTCTTATCCTATTTTGAACCAAATAGCAGATGTTATGAAAGAGAATCCTACTTATCATTTGGCTATTAGCGGTCATACCGATGATGTTGGTAATGATGAATATAACCAAACATTGTCTGATAAGCGTGCTGCCGCTGTTAGACGCTATTTGATAAATCAGGGTATTGACGAAAACAGAATGACTTCACACGGTTATGGTGAAACCCGACCAATAGCTGATAACAAAACGAAACAAGGTCGTGCTCTCAATCGTCGTGTAGAATTTGAGGTTTCGTTTGAAACAGTTACTTATGAGAAAGTCATTAACGAAGAGTTACAAGACGTCCTAAAACCTGCAGAAAAAGCAGTAAATCCTGCAGACTCAACTCTTACAAAGTAATTTGCAGATTATTATAGTATTAACAAAGGGAGATTGAAAAATCTCCCTTTGTTGCTTTTCTAAGTAGATACCTTTTTTATACTTGGGAAAAAGTTGTACATTTGTAACATTAAAATTGTAAGAGTATATGAAAGACCTGATTCTTATTTTAAAGCGTTTCGCTCCACCATATAAAGGTTATATTGTTTGTAACTTCTTTTGTAATTTGTTGGCAACAATTTTTAGTCTGTTTTCTTTTGCAACAATTATCCCTATTTTGCAGATACTGTTTGGTATGCAAACGGAAACACATGATTTTGTAGCTTGGAATACATGGACAACGTTGGACGAATTTTTAGCCATTGCCAAGAATAATATTTTTTATGAAATTGAATCGCTGATTGAAACTTCGGGAGCTTCGGTTGCTTTAATGTGGCTGGGGATTTTCTTAATGGGTATGACGTTGTTTAAAACAGGAACTACCTATTTGGCATCGCTTTCTTTGGTTCCAATCAGAACAGGTGTATTGCAGGATTTGCGTAATGAAATATATGAAAAAATAGTTGATTTGCCGATTGGCTATTTTAGTGAAGAACGCAAAGGTGATATTATGTCGAGAATGTTGAGTGACGTAGGAGAAGTAGAAGTCTCTATTATGAGTTCGTTAGAGATGATATTTAAGAATCCCATTATGATTCTGATATATGTTATTGTACTGTTTTCTTTGAGTTGGGAATTAACTTTGTTCGTGATGATTTTACTTCCGGTTAGTGGCTTTTTGATTGGTAAGGTAGGCAAGTCGTTGAAACGTAAATCGCTTGCAGGACAGGAACAGACAGGAGAATTGTTGTCACAAATAGAAGAAACTTTGGGTGGCTTACGAGTTATAAAAGCATTTAATGCGGAGAATAAGGTTGTAAAACGTTTTAGGTCGCTGACAAAAACAATTCGTGAAACCTTTACGAAAATAAACGGACGTTATTTGTTGGCACATCCGATGAGCGAATTTTTAGGAACAATTGTTATTGCTATTTTGCTGTGGTATGGAGGGGCACTTATTTTAAATCAGCAAAGTTCTATTTCTGCACCTGAATTTATTTATTATTTGGTAATTTTTTATAGTATTATTGCTCCATTTAAGGAATTGAGTAAAGCCACATATAGTGTGCATAAAGGTATGGCATCGTTGCAGAGAGTAGATGAAATCTTAAAATCTGAAAATCCTTTAAAACAGCAGGAGAATGCGGCAACAATTTCTACTTTTAATAAAGACATTGAATTTAAAAATGTATGGTTTAAATATCAAGATAAATGGGTTTTGAAGAATATTAATTTGGTCGTACCTAAAGGTAAAACGGTAGCATTGGTTGGACAATCTGGATCCGGTAAATCAACGTTAGTAGATTTAATTCCGCGCTTTTATGATGTTGTAGAAGGGACTATTTTAGTCGATGGTGTAGATATAAGAAAATTGAATTTGAAAAATTTGCGTGAATTGATGGGGAATGTGAATCAAGAAGCGATTTTATTTAATGACTCTTTTTATAACAATATTTCTTTTGGAGTGGAATCTGTTACGCAAGAGGAGGTAGAAACTGCTGCGAAAATTGCTAATGCGCATGATTTTATAATGGCGACGCCTGAACAATATCAAGCAAATGTTGGTGATAGAGGAGGCAAACTCTCCGGTGGACAAAGGCAACGTGTGAGTATTGCGCGTGCCATTCTGAAAAATCCGCCTATTTTAATTCTTGACGAGGCAACTTCGGCTTTGGACACAGAATCCGAACAGTTGGTACAGAATGCAATAGAACATTTAATGAAGAACCGTACAACAGTGGTTATTGCACACCGTCTTTCCACTATCAGGCAGGCAGATGAAATTTGCGTTATGCACGAGGGCGAAATTGTAGAACGGGGAAAGCATGAGGAATTAATTGCGCTTAATGGCTATTACAAACGTTTGTGCGATATGCAAAGCTTTTGATTACCAACCTATTTTTTCTAAAAATTTTTCGGTTAGTCGCGATACGGCAAAGTTTTCTATATCCGAGATAAGAATTTTTTGGTAGCTTTTTAATGTGTCAGTTTCTTTGTTGATGTCAACGCAAATACACTGTGCAAAAATGTGTTGATGACTCAATACGTGTTTTATTTCAGGCAATTCTTTTATGATAGAACAATTTTTGCCTGTTAAATGAGTAAAATCAGTAGATAACAAGAGGTCTTTCGTAGATATTTTTTCTTGCGTTTCAATTACAGGAAATTCAAATAATCCTTTCCATATTTCATTGTTTGAACGTTTCTTTAAGTAAGTATGCTCGTTGTTACAGATACAAATGTAATAAAAAAACCGATTGTGTATTTTTGTTTTTTTTTCTTTGATAGGTAGCAGTTCAACCGTATGTTCTATATGTGCGATACAACTTTTTTTGAATGGACAATTGTCGCAGTTCGGATTATGTGGCGTACATTGCAAAGCCCCAAATTCCATCATTGCCTGATTGTGCTTCCCCGGATACTTTTTGTTGAGAAGGCGCATAGAGAATTCGGCGATGTCTTTTTTACCTATAGTTGAATCAATAGGTGTATGAATTCCAAAATATCGTGTTGTAAACCTGTAAACATTGCCATCAATAGCAGGATAGGGTAGATTATAGGCAAATGAGCAGATAGCTGCAGCGGTATAGTCGCCTATACCTTTTAATTTTCTAATTTCTTCGTATGTAGACGGGAATTGTCCATTATATTTTTCGGCTATTTCTTTGGCTGCGTGCAGCATATTGTGAGCGCGACTATAATAACCAAGTCCCTGCCAATATCTTAGAACAATGTCAATATTTGCATTGGCAAGCGCGTTTACAGTTGGGAACTGCTTAGTAAATCGGTAAAAATATTCCAATCCTTGCACAACTTGTGTTTGTTGTAATATGATTTCTGAAACCCAAATAATATACGGATCATTGCTTTCACGCCACGGAAGTTCTCGTTTATGAGTGTCGTACCAGTGAAGTAATATCCTTTGAAATGAATCTATTTGGTTGATTTTTAGCATTTTAATATTTGTATGCTTGTGTGTAAACAATAGCGTTACAAAGTTGCATCTTTTAATTAGAATAAAAAAGATTTTTTCTGAATTTTATTTTGACGTGTTAAAATAATGTTGTATATTTGCAAACTCTATGAGGAACTTAAAAGTATAATAATCAAATTAATAATTAACCATTTAAAAACAACAAAGATGACAAAAGCAGATCTTGTTAATGAAATTGCCAAAAATACAGGCATAGGCAAAGACGAAGTGTTAAAAACTGTTGAGGCTATGATGGACACCGTCAAAGGATCTTTATCAAAAGGCGAAAACGTTTTTTTGAGGGGTTTTGGAAGCTTTATAGTTAAGCGCAGAGCTAAAAAAACTGCTCGTAACATTTCGAAAGGCATCAGCATTGAAGTGCCTGCCCATAATATCCCTGCATTCAAACCTTCTAAAGAGTTTGTGGCTAAGTTGAAATAATGTTTTAAATTTTAAAAGATATGCCAAGCGGTAAAAAAAGAAAAAGACATAAAATGTCTACGCATAAGCGTAAAAAAAGATTAAGAAAGGACAGACATAAAAAGAAATAAGTTCCTTTTATATCTGAATTAAGTAAAACAAATTTAAGGGGTCAGTATTATACTTAACTTTAAATTTGTTTTTTGTTTAAACATAAAATAGGTGAGTAAAGATTTAATTATAAAAGTAGAAAAAGAGCAGCTTTCTATTGCTCTTTTGGAAGACAAGGCGTTGGTTGAACTGCAAAATGACAGTTTGACTCATTCTTTTTCTGTTGGGAATGTCTATATAGGAAGAGTAAAACGGGTTATGCAGGGGCTTAATGCAGCTTTTGTGGATATAGGATGCGGGAAGGAAGCGTTTATTCATTATCACGATTTAGGTGAACGTTTCAATACTTCGAATGCTTATGTACAACAATTATTGAATGATAGAAAAAAACTTCCGAAAAAAATTAAACATTGTCCAAATTTAGAAAAAGAAGGTAATATAAGTAATGTATTGACCACCGGTCAATATATTTTGGTACAAATTACCAAAGAAGCAATTTCTGCCAAAGGTCCACGATTGACAGGAGAAATTTCATTTGCAGGTCGGAACATCATTTTACTGCCAATTCTTGAGAGTGTTTTTGTTTCCCAAAAAATTAAATCGAAAGAAGAACGCTTTAGGTTACGACATTTGATTCAGAGTATTAAACCTGAGAATTGTGGTGTGATTGTTCGTACTGTTGCTGAAAATAAAAAAGGGGCAGAATTAGATAATGAATTGAAGTTGTTATTGAAACGATGGGACAATGCAGTGCTTCAAATACAAAAATCTGATGGAATAACATTGGTTACCGAAGAAATGAACCGTGCCGTAAGTATTGTCAGAGATATTTATAGTGAAGATTTTGAAAATATTTATGTTAATGATAATCAGATTTTTGACGAGGTAGATACTTATGTGAGAATGATAGATAGCGACCGTGGTGATATTGTTAAGTTATATGCCGGTGAGTTACCTATTTTTGATCATTTTGCGATTACCAAACAAATAAAATCTCTTTTTGGCAGGCTTGTTTCGTTTAAACGTGGTGCATATTTGATTATTGACCATACGGAGGCAATGCACGTTATCGATGTAAATAGTGGAACTCGTACACGTGCTGCTCAAACACAGGAAGAAAATGCACTTGAAGTGAATATGGCAGCTGCAACGGAAATTGCTCGTCAACTGCGTTTGCGCGATATGGGTGGATTGATTGTTGTTGATTTTATTGATATGGATGAGGCTGCGAATAGGCAAACGCTTTTTGAACATATGGTAACGCTTATGAATCCCGATAGGGCAAAACATAATGTATTGCCACTCAGTAAGTTCTGCTTGATGGAAATTACGCGTCAACGTGTTCGACCGGCTATGTCGGTAGATGTTTTAGAAACTTGTCCTACGTGTTTTGGTACGGGTAAAGCTCGTCCTTCTATTTTATTTACCAATCAGTTGGAAGAGAAGTTGGATTATTTGGTGCATGAGGTAAAAATGCGAAAAATTACAGTTCAGGTGCATCCGTATATTGCAGCTTATATAGAAAAAGGCTTGTGGTCAATTAAGTGTCAATGGAAATGGAAATATAGCGCATTTATACGAATTGTCCCTATGCAGGATTTTGGATTTTTACAATATCGTTTCATGAATAAGCATGGCGAAGAAATTAATATAGAACAATGTGAGGCAGCCTTAGAGCAGTAATGTTTACTGCTCTTTTTTAGTGCCTTCTTTTTATGTTTTTTGTGGCAAAAGTACTTTTTTATAAATATATCAGTTGTTTTTTGGCTGATTTTTGTGATAATCAGTATGCGTGATTTTCTCAGTCGCACTCCATTTCTTGTACTGTGTGCAGCATTGTCAATCGGTATTGTTTTATATAATCTGACAGGATTTCAGTTTTGGCCGTTTTGTTTACTGTCAGTCTGTGCTATTGGGATTATTATAGTGTCGTTTAGTTTACGGTGTTTAGATACTATTTATCGCTTTCGATGGCTCTTTGGTTTTGGCTTTTTGTTGTTGATTATCCAGATCGGTTTTTTAGTAGCTCATTTGCGTCATCAGAAACTTGATTTCCCTTTTAATGGCGAAAAATGTGTTTATAATGTGGAGATTATTGATACGCCTATAGAAAAGCATCGCTCTGTGTTGTGTCGAACGCGTTTGCTTTGTCGCTCAGATTCTTCTCAATTGACAGATTTATCATCTCAGGCTGTTATTTATTTTGCGAAAGACACACTTTCTGAACGATTGAAGTCCGGTGATTTGTTGCTGATTTCTGCCGTAGTTTCTTTGCCGAAACCGACAGGTAATCCGGAGGCATTTGATTATGGAAAATATTTGCATCGGCAAGGCTTTGTTGGAACGGCCTATGTTGCTCGTAATCAATGGCATAAAATAGGGCATTCCAATAAATTCGATTTGTTGACATTAGCAGGGCAGTGTCGAATGTATTTGTTGGATATTTATAAAAAATTAGGCATTGAGGGCGATGAATTTGGGATGTTGGCGGCTTTGACTTTGGGTTACAAAGATGCTTTAACACCGGAGTTACGGGAAAGTTTTAGTACTACAGGTGCTATGCATGTTTTGGCAGTTAGTGGATTGCACGTAGGAATTATTTTTGTAGTTTTAGAGTTTTTGCTTTCATTTCTAAATCGCTGGCGGTTCGGTAAGCGTTTGAAGCCAATTTTAATTATTGTTCTGTTATGGAGTTACGCTTTTATTACAGGATTGTCTCCTTCAGTTTTGCGTTCTTCTGTGATGTTTTCCTGCATGGCGTTTGGTGGCGTTTTAGGACGAAAATCCAATACGTATAACACCATCTTTGTTTCTGCTTTTTTCTTGCTTTTTTTTAATGCTGATTTACTCTTTGATGTTGGTTTTCAGTTGAGTTATAGTGCTGTAATTGCTATTGTGTATTTCCAACCGAAAATTGCAGGATTATTGTATGTCAGAAATCGTTTTTTACGTTGGGCATGGGACTTGGCAGCTGTTTCATTGGCGGCACAGATTGGTACGGCTCCATTTGCTATTTTTTATTTTCATCAATTTCCAAACTATTTTTTATTAAGTAATTTTGTGGTAATTCCTGCTGCTACACTTATTTTGTATTCCGCTGTTTTTCTATTTATTGTTTCGCCAATACCGTATTTGAATGTGGCAATAGCATTTTTGCTGAAATGGATTTTGAAAATCATGTACACATGTATTGCATGGATTGAAAATTTGCCGTATGCTTTATCTGTAGTTTGGATTGATGGGTGGCAGTTGCTGTTGCTTTATGTAATTATTGTTGCGGCAACTGTTGGATTTGTCAGAAAATCATTTACTTTTGTGACAATAACCATGTGCGCATTGATAATGTTTGGTTTAATCAATGTTTATAATCATTATACATCTTTGAATATGAAAGGCGTAATTGCATATAATGATTATAAAGCTGTGGTTGTCGACGTTGTAGGCAATGATGCACATTATGTCGTGACAACGGATTCCGTGCGTGCACGGTTGCTTGGAGAAGATTTCTGGAATAAGCATAAAATTCCAAATCCACAGTTCGTTATGTTGGATACTTTGCAGAATGGTGCATTCAAAGTTTTCGGGGAGAAATATTTAGTATTAACCCAAAATTATTTTCGTTATAAAACAACCAAGACGCCGCTTGATGTGGATTATCTGATTGTGAATAAGGCAATTTATCCAAATGAGCGACTTGTTTCGGACTTTATTTTGCCACAAAAACTGATTACTCTTGCCGATGTTTCGGAATATTCAAATGATAAATATCAGCAAATTGCCGATAAGTTTGGTTTTAGTTTTTTTTCCGTAAAACGTTTTGGTGCGTGGATTGAAATGAAACAAGAGTAATTAAAAAACTCTTTCATTTGTTACCGGCAGAATAGGTTTCCCTGTACAGCCGTTAGGATAGTCGATACGTAATAAATCTGAAATAGTTGGTGCAATATCTTCCATGTTGATTATTTCTCTGATTTCTTGCGCTTTTATGCCGAAACCGTAAAAAGCTACCGGAATATTGGTTTTTGTTTGTGACTGATATTCAATTATTTGTTGATTAAGGTCTATTTCCGACCATCCGGGTAATAAGGTGAAAACAATATCGCCGGATACGTTCTTATGGTAGCCGTTACGGATTTTCATTACAATTTCATTGCCCGTTGCATTTTGTATCTGATTGGAAGTGAAAGCTGTCTGTATTCCTTCAAATTCGGTTAAAAACTGGGCGGCATACGATTCTATTTCTTGTTTGTTGATTTTGTTGCTTTCTATGAGTGCATGGTTCAAGTAGATATTGCGATTGTAATAGTCATTTATCCATTGTCCTTGACCGTAGATAGCCATTAAATACGCATTAAGAAGAGCTATTGAACGTTTGGTATTAAATTGTCCACTTGGTAATTTTTTATTCGTGATACTGTTTATCTGCAATTTTTGTCGCTCTTCCTGTGCTGTAGTCAGTACAATAACTGTATTCTCCATACCAATACTAATGTCAATTGCATCAAGAAGATAACGTATTTCTTTATCTAATTTTATATACATATCTTCCTGTTCCAAACACATCGTTTCGTCTGTGTTTTGAAATGAAGAATTTATGGTAAATTGCACACAGAGCATGTCCGTAAAATCGTCATTACCCATTTTCTCTTCTCTCAACGCCTTGACAGCCAATTTTTCCATAAGAGAATTGATAGCCGGTGATTGCTTAAATGCGGAAATTTGTTGACGGAAGGTTTTATAATCATTACTGTCATAAAAAATCCATTTGTTATCTAAGTTTTTTTTGGTACAGGGCGCAAAAATATATTTATCCATAGGTAATGTCGGAGTCCAACGTTGATGAATATAATCACTGACTGTATAGTTGATGTTCATCTTTTCCACCCATGCCGGCAACCCTTTTTCGTAGAAATTGGAAGTACAAAGATTACCATTGGTGTCGTCTAACCAAACTGCAGCATCGGCTAAATGTCCTCCTGTCATCAAAGCTGCTTCCGGATTTATGGCAAAAGCATAAATTTTTGACTGCCCCGACTGGCTCAGCCAAAGTTCATCGGCAATGGTAGTGGAGAGCAACCGTTTTGGAGCAACTGTTTGAGCCGTTGCAATTCCTTGATAACGAGTGTCGTATATAATCGAAATGGCAGCGTCTTCTATCAAATTATAGTATTTTTCACCGGTAATGCCATGAAAATAAGGAACTGTGCCTGTAAAGATTGTTGCATAATCTGTAATTTTTCCGGCCGGAAGATAATTGCAAGTCGTTTTTGGGATATACGTTCCTTCGCCTATAATGCGTTTAAGTCCACCACTGCCGAAAGAATTCCACAGGGTGGCAATATGTTCGTCTTGTAGCCCGTCAACAGTAATAATTACGGCTAACTTCGGTTTGTGCAGAGAACGGGATTGTGCCGACAGGAAAGGTGTAAAACAGCAAAGACACAAGTACAAAAATAGTTTATTTCGCATGGATACCATTTTTTTGATAATGAATGAAACTGATTCCCCGTATTATTAACAGAGCAATAAGTGGGATAAAAGCGGCATGTAGTATTTGTATTTGGCAAGCTGCTATTATTAACGTTGCCAAGCAGCAAATAATATACAAAATGAAATAGTAAGAGAGAATCCGATAAGTTGGCTTTATACATAAACAAATTGCTGCAACTATTGATAAAGGATTGCACCATAATAAATTAAAGTTTTCTTTTACAACGGGATGAATGGAAAAAAACATCAGATAAAATATAATGCTCCCTGCTAAACCGATAATCAAAAATAAAATGATATCAAACCATTTATAATAACATTTTTGTTTCCATTCGATAAAAAATAGAATACCGCTTGCAATAGTTAAAAGTATCATTATAAAAATAGGTGATATCAGAAATGGACTTTCGTTATTTTGGGATTGCGGAGTTGCTTCAAATAAAGTTTCGGTAGTGGTTACCAAAGGCTTTTTTGTACCGAGAGTGTCGGTTTTGTATGTGTGGTCGAATAAGTATTTCGTGTATAAAGGGAAAGCAACGGTTTCCATTATGCCGATTGGTTGGTCGGATAAACTGCTTACAACCAAATCAATGCCGAAACGCAGCCAATTGTTGTAGCCGACATATTCTTCTATGATGTTTCTGTAAGTTGTGGTGGTGTCCGGAAGGTCGAATGTGATTTTTTCCGATTGATTATTCAGAATCAGATAAAAAGGACGTGTGGCGCAGTTGTCGAAAATAAAGTTGTAGCGATAGATACGATTTTCCGGTCGATAATTTTCGAGGAGTGCATTGTAAATAAGTTGTTTTTCTTGTGTAGTGAGATTCAGCAGTTGCTCATATACTGTGGAATTGCGACTTTGGTATTCAGGCATAAAATAGCGAAAAGGCAAGGATCCAAGTTGGTAGTCGGTTTCACCTTTTACAAAAAGTGCTATAAAATGGTCGGATGAAAAATCGAAAATGCCGTAATGAAAGACAATATCCAACGGAAGTTGTGGATCGCATATGCGTATGGCAGTATGACCAAATTTGGCATAGACATTTGGTCCCGGTTCACATGTAATCAGACCAATTGTACTTTGGTCTGAAAGTTGTGCAAAGGAATTTATGGCAATGAGCCATCCACAAACTACAATGACAATTCTTTTCATTTTTTTAGCGCAATTTTAAAATCATGCCGACTTTTGCCGGCGTTCCGTATTCCATCTCATTCATTTTGTAGAGCGATTTGAGACGTATGCCGTATTGCTGCGAAATGGAGTGCATAGATTCGTAGGCAGTGACGGTGTGCTGTGTAAACTGTTCTTCTGCTTTTGTTCTTTTGAGCCATAAATATATAAAATCGCCTCGATGCAAGGTTACAGCTTCTGCCATATCGTTGTAGTAAAGCAGATTTTTTTCTGAGATGCCTAATTCTTGAGAGAGATTCGCAATGCTGTTTTCGTCGTCCATTACGCGTATGCAGTGTATTCCGTTATTATTGGTTTCTACATAGCCAAATAATCGGTCACTGTTGATTACTGCAGGCTTTTTTTCTTCCACGGTTTCCAAATTTTTCATGTCCTCTTTGCGACTTTCTTCAGTAGGTTTTACAGTATCAAAACGGTACAATTCATAATCTTCGATGAGTTTTACCAATTTGGCAGGGTATTTAGGGTCGGTGGCATAACCGGCTATGCGTAAGCCGTTTGCCCAAGCTTTATAATCTGTGATGTCGTAGTCGAACAGAAATGCGTAGCGTTGTTTTTTTAAAAATAGAGAGTGGTCTTCGTATGAATCCAATGCTTTATCATATTTTCTAAAACACTCGTCGTGGCGTTCGTCATCGTGGTAAATAATGTCGCCTGTCCAGCCATTTGAGCATTTTATACCGAAATGGTTGTTTCCTGCTGTTGCCAAGCGACTTTTGCCCGCACTGGATTCTAATAAGCCTTGTGCAAGAGTGACACTGGCAGGAATTTTGTGGCGATCTTGTTCAATAACAGCTAATTTTGAATATTGTTCAATATAGGCTTCGTAGTCGGCATTACGTTGCTGTGAAAAAATATAAGTTGTTGAAAACAAGACTGTTGTAATAATAAAAATCTTCTTCATAATTCATAAGAAATAAGTTAGTTACCAAAATCCCACAAAGATACTGATTTTTCTTGTATTTGGATAATAGCGAACACTTTAATGTTTTAGATTATGTCTTTAATGGTAGGTTTTCTGTTAAATCACTTTTTTTTTCTACCTTTGTATTTCTATTCTACAAATAAAATAGAAGTACACTATGGATAAAATATTCATTCCGATTTATCATTTCTTTGAACGTTATAAGTGGTTGATGTACGCGTTGCTGATTGTCAGTAGCATAGTATTTGTATGGTTTGGTTTGCAGGTAAATTACGAAGAGGATATATCAAAACTTTTACCGCAAACCGAGAAAGCTTCCGAAAGTGAATTGGCATTTAGTAATTTGCGTGTGAAGGATAAAATCTTTATGCAGATTGTGGCAAAAGGAGGGCAGACAGATCCTGAACATTTGGGAAATGTGTGCGATATCTTTATCGAACATTTGCTGGAAAAGGATACTGCTACCAACTATATTGCCAATGTACTTTACAAAATAGATGATGATGTGCTTGTGATGGCAATGGATTACGCGCTGATGCATGTTCCTACATTTGTGGATACAACTCTGTATGCGAAAATAGATGCGCAGTTGACACAGACTGCCATTGACAGCCAAATGGTAAAAAATAAGGCGTTTTTGATGGCGGATTATGACGGTTCAAAATCAGAACTTGTTAGTCAAGACCCGTTGGCATTGCGTAATGTTCTGTTAGGTTCGGCAAAAGCATTGGCAGGTGGCTTTACCGTAGTTAATCAACATTTTTTTACGTCTGATACGACTGTGATATTGGCATTTCTCTCGCCAAATTTTAAGTCGTTGGATTCCAAGTCGGGAACTTGTCTGGTAAATATGTTGGAGGAAGAAATAAGTAAATTCAATGCCGAACATCCCGATATGGAAATTCTGTTTCATGGAGCTCCTGTGCAAAGTGTTTTTAATTCCCGTCAAATTAAAAAAGATTTGATACTGACAATGGGATTGTCGTTGTTGATTATCTGTATTGTGATTGGTTTTTGCTTTAAAAATAAATCTACTTTGCCTATGTTGCTTTTACCCGTAATTTACGGAACGTTTTTTGCTTTGGCGTGTATGTCTTGGATTCAGGGTGGAATGTCGTTGTTAGCAATAGGCATCGGTGCAATAGTTTTGGGTGTGGCTTTAAGTTATTGTTTACACATACTTACCCATTATAAATATGTGAGTGACCCGATACAGGTACTTAAAGACGAATCTACGCCTGTTTGTTTGGGTTGTCTTACAACTATCGGGGCATTTATGGGATTGATGTTTACGCAGAGTGATTTACTTAAAGATTTTGGGTTATTTGCTTCGTTGGCACTTGTTGGCACTACATTGTTTGTATTGGTGTTTTTGCCACATTTTTTCAGACTGGAGAAAAACAAACGTTCCGCAAAAGCATTTGCTTTTCTTGATAAGGTGAACTCATATCCGCTCGACCGTAAAAAATGGCTTATTCTTGCTATTTCTGTTGTATGTCTTGTTTGTATTTATACATCAAATTGGGTTACATTTGATAGTGATTTGAAGCATATCGGTTATTATGAACCGAATGTAATGCGTTCGCAAAAACTCTATGCCGAAAAGAATAATGATGGTTTTGCTTCTATGTATTATGCTGCTGCCGCCAATGATTTGGATTCGGCTTTGACCTATAATAAAGTAATGTTGAATGTTCTTGATTCATTGGAAAATGTGGGCGTGGTAAAGCAATATTCGAAGACGGCGACTTTATTTGTAACTCAGGAGGAACAAACAATGCGCATTGCTGCATGGAAAAACTATTGGTCGCCGGAACGTGTGCGAGATGTACGCAAAAAAATAGCTGTTGCAGCACGAAAGAATGATTTACAACCGTCCATATTTGAGCCTTTTTTCATTCTTGTTGAATCTGATTATGAGCCGGAGTCGCTATACGATGCGGGAGTGTTGCCGGAGAGTATGTTGTCGAATTTTGTAGAAGAAACTGATGGTCATTTTATGGTATTCACCTCGGTACTGATGCCCGATACTTTGAAAATGGTTGTAAATAATGCAGTGGCAGCACAATCGCATAGCGTGGTAATCGACCCGTTTTATTACACGAATGACATGGTGCAAATTATCCATAATGATTTTAATATTGTTTTATTGATTTCGTCGATTTTTGTATTTATTGTTTTGCTAATTTCGTTCCGTAGCTTGTCGCGTGCGCTTTTGGCGTTTCTTCCTATGTTTCTTAGTTGGTATGTGGTGCAAGGTATTATGGGCATTTTTGGCTTGCAGTTCAATTTAATCAATATCATTGTTTCATCTTTTATTTTCGGTATAGGTGTAGATTACAGTATTTTTGTGATGGACGGTTTGCTGGCCGATACGCGCCGTAACGATAGAACTTTACTTACGTATCATAAAACGGCAATTCTTTTCTCGGCGTTTGTGTTGATTGTTGTTGTGGCATCGTTGTTATTTGCTACACACCCCGCCATTAAATCAATTGGCATCAGTACGTTGATAGGAATGACTTCTACAGTGGCAATATCTTATACCTTACAGCCGTTTTTGTTTCGTATTTTGATGAAAAGTAAACTTTTTTCTAAAAAGTTTGGTAGAAAACCGCGATTTCGAAAATAATGAACATAAAATGTTTATCATTTGAATTTACAAAAAAAATCACTGAACGGAATTGTTGAATTATTAAATTATTGCTTTATTGGATAGTGTAATTATTATAGGAGGCGGACTTGGTGGTTTGGAATGTGGCTATATTTTAGCTAAAAACGGCTTTAAGGTAACGGTGCTTGAACACGATATGCAGATAGGCGGATGCTTGCAAACATTTAAACGTGGGACGGCATTGTTTGATACCGGCTTTCATTATGTAGGCGGTTTGAGCGAAGGGCAATCTTTGCACACGTTGTTTCGCTATTTTGATTTGCTGGATTTGCCTTGGCAGCAGTTGGATACCGATTGTTTTGATGAAGTTATTATTGGTAATCGTTCTTTCCCGTTTGCAAATGGTTACGACCATTTTGTAGAACGTTTATCGGAATATTTCCCGCACGAACGTGAGAGTTTAAAAACGTATGTGGCATTTCTTAAAAAAGTTGGCGACCATTTGTTTGACAGCTTTTTACCACGTGATACGACAGAATTTTATTCGGAATCGTTGTTTGCACATTCTGCCTGCCAATTTTTAAACGAAACGATTCATGATCCGCTGTTGCGTAAGGTTTTATCGGGCACTTCGCTCAAAATGGAACTGAATGCCGACACTTTGCCTCTTTATATTTTTGCTCAAATAAATAATTCGTTTATTCAAAGTGCGTGGCGGTTGCGTGGCGGCGGTTCGCAGATAACCGATAAATTGGCGGACAGTATTCGCTCTTTGGGTGGCGAAGTGCGTGTAAAGACCACTGTTACCAAAATGGTGGAAAATAGCGGTAAAATAACGCAAGTAGAAGTAAATGGGTCGGAAATGTTGACGGCAGACTGGGTTATATCAAGTGTACATCCGGCACATACGCTTGCGCTTGTGGATGAAAGTAAGTTTTTGAGGCGCATTTACCGTAACCGTATAACCGGTTTGAAAAATACATTTGGAATGTTTACCGCCAATATCCGTTTGAAGCCGGAAATGATGCCTTATTTTAATCGAAATTTATTTGTACACACATCGGATGCCGATTTGTGGCATATTGATACGCAACGGGTAGAGAGTGTTTTGGTAAGTTGTTCCGTTCCTGAAAACGAGGTAAAATGTACTTCAAATATTGATTTGCTGACACCGATGTATTGGGACGAGGTGGCTCGTTGGTATGGAACGCCGGTGGGGCATCGAGGTGAGGATTATGTGGCATTTAAAGCAGATAAAACCGAACAATGTATTCGATTGGTAGAGAAGCAGTTACCAAATTTACGTGAGGCGATAGATCGCATTTTTACAAGTACTCCGTTGTCGTATCAACATTACACACTTACGACAGAAGGTTCGGCATATGGTATTCGTAAAGATTATAATAACCCTATGGGAACGGTCTTGACTCCACGTACGCCAATTTCTAATTTACTCTTGACAGGACAAAATTTGAATTTGCATGGAATATTAGGTGTTTCCATGACGTCATTTTTTACCTGTGCAGAAATTCTCGGAATGGAAACAATAGTCAAACAGTTGAACTTAAAAAAGTAACATTATAGAATTACAGTGATTAAACTTATTAACTTATTATAAATTATGAAGTACGCGTTAGTAACAGGAGGTAGCCGCGGAATTGGTCGCGCGGTGTGTGTAAAATTGGCCACAATGGGTTATTGTGTGGTAGTAAATTATGTATCGAATGAAGCAGAAGCCCAAAAAACGCTTCAACTGATTGCGGAAGCAGGCAGCATCGGCGAATTGCTTAAGTTTGATGTCAGTGATACCGCGGCTGCCACAGCTGCCATAGAAAGTTGGCAGGAAGCTCATCAGGGCGAATATATCGAAGTTGTTGTAAATAATGCAGGCATTCGTAAAGATAATTTAATGCTTTGGATGGAACCTGAAGATTGGTATAAAGTATTGGGAATCAGCTTGAATGGGTTCTATAATGTAACACGTCCGTTGCTTAAAACAATGTTGTTGAAGAAATATGGTCGTATTATCAACATGGCTTCACTTTCAGGTCTGAAAGGTTTGCCCGGTCAATGCAATTATTCGGCAGCAAAGGGTGGACTTATAGCTTCCACCAAGGCATTGGCACAAGAAGTAGGACGTAAAGGCGTAACGGTAAATGCTATTGCTCCGGGTTTTGTGAAGACCGATATGGTCGATGGTCTTGACGAAGCAGAGTTGAAAAAAACAATTCCACTCAATCGTTTTGGTGAACCGGAAGAAATTGCGGCATTGGTTGGCTTTCTTGCCTCAAAAGAAGCCGGTTATATTACGGGAGAATGTATCTCAATTAATGGAGGATTGTATTCTTGACGAATGATAACTAAATAAAATTCATATAGTTATGATGAAAATACTATTGTTCTTATGTTTGTTTGCAAGCATGACATTGTCGGCTCAGGATAATGTGATGTTGGATAAGATAAAGAAAAAAAATGCGGCATACAACGCCATAGAGTGTGCTTTTACACAAGAAAAAACCATTGCAGCCACAAACACAAAACAACATTTGGCAGGAACGCTCTATTTTGAACGCGCCGACAAAATGGCTATGCACTACACGCAACCGGCAACAGATTTGTTAATAATAAACGGTACAAAATTTTATATGGCAAGAGGAACACGGAAAAATTTGTTTGATACAAGTAAAAATGCGCCAATGTTCAGTTTATCAAATACCTTGCTCAATTGTATGATGGGAAACTTAACGGATTTGGCAAAGCAGAACAATGCTGATTTAGCGACGTCGAAAACTACCAAATATGATGTGGTTACAATGACTGCCCGCAAAAAAGCAGTTAGAGGTTACAGTAAAATAATGTTGTGGTATGATGTCAAGGATTCTTCACTTTGCATGATGCAAATGGATGAATTTGCCGGAAATAGTACACTTTATACAATGGTTAATAAAAAAACTAATGGTAAAATTGCATCAGATAGATTTGCTGTCCCGAAAAAATAACATTGTACCTTATGAAACATATTTTATGCTTGTCGCTTTTTTGCTTAATTGCAACTTTCTCATTTTCAGAAACTTCGTCGGAATGTCCGCGTAATAAAACGGATTGCAGGGGCGAATGTGGGCGAATGATTGATGAAAACAACGACAACTTTTGCGATTATGGTAACTTGTCGCAGCCCAAAAAGAACAAATCACCTTATTGTTTGTTTGAAATAATCGGTGGCGTTATGTTACTGTATCTATTGTCGCAACTGTTTGTAAAACGTCGTATTTATACCAAGATAACACACCGCAAAATATGGAATTATCTCCTGCTTGTTACGTTTCTGATTTCAGGACTGCTTGGTTTGTTGCTGGTTGTATTAATCAACTTTGACATAGATACAACTTATTATCGACATTATCTGGTTTGGCATGTAGATGTCGGCATTGCAATGTCTGTTGTTGCCATTGTTCATTTCTTATGGCATTGGAATTATTATTTTCCTCAAAATAAGAAGCATAAAACGCTTTGATTTTCAGCTGTTCATTATCAATTTTTATGGTATTTTTTATTTTGGTATAGTATTATTCGTCATAGATTATATATCTTTGTAGTAACCAAAAACGAGTGTCGGAGGACACAACCAAAACAATTTATACCAAAATGATACAGAAAAAAATAGCCATTATCGGTGGTGGCGTTTCCGGTTTAGCCGCCGGTATTTATGCACAGAAAAATGGCTTTGATAGTGCTATCTACGAACGCCATTCTGTTGTTGGAGGTCAATGCACAGGCTGGTTTCGTAACGGCTTTTTGATAGATAATTGCGTGCATTGGCTTACCGGAACTAATCCTGAAAAGGATATTTATAAAATTTGGTGCGATGTGGGCGTGTTGGGTAAAGATGTGGAAATTATTCGGCATGCTTCTTTTTTACAGTTGCAATCGACTGACGGACAGTCTGTTGATTTGTGGCGTGATAAAGAACAGTTGCATACTTCATTGTTGAAATTTTCTCCTGAAGACAAAGAGGCGATTGATGAATTTATAATGCTTTTAGATGCTTATCGGGCGGTTGTTTTACCGTCATTTAAACCGTCAGAGCAGTTCAATTTGAAAGATTATTGGTATTTGTTGAAAAAAATGCGTCGATTGGGACCGATTCACAGCAAATATTCTAAAATGTCCATACCTCAATATGTGGAGCGTTTCAAACACCCGTTGTTGCGTCAGTGGCTTTTGGCGTACATGCCGGAGAGTTATAATGTTTCTTCGCTGTTTTATGTCTTTGCCACGTTTATTGACGGCAATGGAGATTTGCCACGAGGAGGTTCTTTGGGAATGATTCAGCGAATGGAAGAGAAATACCTTGCACTTGGCGGGAAAATTCACACACATTATGAAGCCGATAAAATTCATGTTAGCAAACGTTTGGCAACGTCTGTTACATTTACCAATGGCAAAGAAGCTGTTGCAGATTATGTGGTATGTGCCTGTGATACTAATGTCTTGTTTAATAGATTGTTGGCAAATGATTTCTTGGATAAATATTTTACACAACATTATGCGCAAAAGAAAAATTATCCTGTTTACAGTAGTTTTAACTGTTATTTTTCTGTAGATGGCAAGTGTGATGAAATGTCTAATACAACCGTTTTTCAGTGTGAAGACTACCATATGGGAGCCAAAACTTATGACCATGTTTTGGTAAAGAACTTTGATTATGAACCGTCGTTCTCGCCTGAAGGTAAATCGGTGTTGCAGACTTTGTTGATACAATATGAAGATGATTTTGACTATTGGAAGAAATTGTATGAAACAGATAGAGAAAGCTACAAAAAAGAGAAACTAAAGGCTGCTGAACAAATACAAAAACGTATTGAAAAACAATTCCCAAAATTAGGCACTTTGTCGATACTTGATACCGTAACGCCTATGAGCTTTTACCGTTTTTGCGGAGCTTACAAAGGTGCTTATATGAGTTTTATTCTAACGCCTTTTGTACCGAAACGTTCGCATCGAGGGCGGCTTATGGGTGTAAAAAATCTCTATTTGGCAGGGCAGTGGTTGCAACCACCCGGAGGTCTGCCGAATGCGGTGCTTACAGGTAAATTTGCGATTCAACGATTATGCAAGCAGGAAAAGGTAAAGTTTAATCAATTGTTTGATAATTAAAATAAGATTATGGTAAAAATTGGTGATAATGTACGTTTTTTGAATGCTGTGGGTGGCGGCGTGGTTACTAAAATTCAAAAGGATTTGGTTTTTGTGGCAGATGCCGATGGTTTTGAGACACCAGTTTTGGCACACGAAGTTGTGGTGATAAATACGGTAAATCAATATAATTTTCCGTCCGCAGATACGCCTGAAACAGAAGAAACGGTTGAAGCAAATACAGAGACTCCTGTACCAACCTACGAATTTGACGAAAGAGAAGAAACAGCCGAAGGTGAGAATTTGTCGGTCTATTTGGCGTTTGTTCCTGACGATGTCAAGCAAATACAGACTACAAAAATGGCGTGTTATTTGATAAACGGGAGCAATTATTATCTTAATTTTAACTATTTGCGTGGCGAAAAAGAGTTGGAGTTGATAGAAAACGGCAGGGTAGAACCACAAACCAAATTGTGGTTGGAAGAGGTTGAAAAAGAGGAACTGAATGATTTTTCTTCTGTTCGCTTTCAGGCAATCGCTTTTAAAAACGGTAAAGCCTTTGATGTAAAACCGGTTATTGACAGTCAGATAGCTATTAATTCCACCAAATTTTATAAGCTGCATAGCTTTTCTAAAAATGATTATTTTGACAAAGAGGCGTGGATTGTGCCGTTGATAGAAAATGACGGTTTGCAGCAACAGTACCACATTACAGAGGCAGATTTGAAGCAGGTGATGGCTCAGAAGCAGCCGTTACAAACGCACTCTTTTCGTAAAGCAAAGGAGCTCCAAATCATTGAAATTGACTTGCATATCAATCAGTTGCTGGATACTACGGCAGGCATGACTAATGCCGATATGTTGCAGGTGCAGTTGAATAAATTTCACGAAGTAATGCGTGAGAATTTGAAAAAGAAAGGTCAGAAAATTGTGTTCATTCATGGAAAAGGCGAGGGCATATTGCGTAAAGCCATAGAAAATGAGCTGAAAACCAAATACCGTTCGTGTTATTTTCAGGATGCTTCTTTCCAACAATATGGTTTTGGTGCTACGCAGATTACCATTCGCTAATTTTGGAGATAAAATTAAAAAGCCACGATTTCTAATCGTGGCTTTTTAATTTATGAATTTTATCGTCAACAATTTATTTAACGACTACTTTTGTTGCATTATCGCCTACTTTTACAAGGTAAATTCCTGCTTGTGGCAAGTCTATCGTTTCATGATTTGTAACTTTTAATTCGTAATTGATTAACTGTCCGGTTACGTTATATATGTTGACGGATTTTCCCGCAGCATTTTCTATTATGAGTTTGTTGCCCTGCACGTAGGCAGTGAAGGGTAATGTCTCTACGGAAGAAATGCCGGAAATATATTCTTCTATATTTAAGAAGTCTTTCCATTGCGCCGCAGCTTTGTACACATTTACGGTTCCTGCCGGTACTTTTAATTTGCAGGTGGTAACAGGAACATTTTTAAATTATTGCTGTCCGGTAAAACTTTTTTACAATAAAAATTTAGGCTGAACTCCTTGTTTGGAATTCAGCCTTTTTTCTTTCCTTTGTATGTACCACCAAACAACGAAAAGATATGGGCAAAAGTAC
>JAQUTW010000024.1 GCA_028694215.1 Paludibacteraceae bacterium
CACCAGATATGCTACCTCTTTTTGAATAGGGGGCTTACTTTTGAAAAATCCAGTTCAGATTGCCAGTTAATAAGCAATCTGAACCGAATTTATATGCTTTTATTTTTTTACCGGACAGCAATAATAAACTATAAACTGCACAATACCTAAATGTAGGTATTGTGCAGTAGATTTTAGCCTAACATCAGAGAGAGGCAAGTAATTCTTTAATTGTAGTAGAAATAGCCTTTCCTTCGGCTTTTCCTGCTAATTGTTTGGAGGCAATTCCCATGACCTTACCCATGTCTTGTGGCGATTTTGCTCCTATTTGCTCAATGATGCCTTTCAAAACTTTTTCTAATTCTGCTTTGCTCATTTGTGCAGGCAGATAACGTTCGTAGATGGTAACTTGCTCTAAATATTCGTTGGCCAAGTCAAGTCGGTTATTTTCTTTAAAAATAGCAGCGGTGTCTTTTCCTTGTTTTGCCATTTTTTGAATAATTTTTAAAGCGGCTTCATCGGTCAATTCTCCATTACTTCCCTTGGCAGTTTTGGCTTCCAAAAATTCTTTTTTGATACCGCGTAATGCTTCAGTTTCTACATGATTGCGTGCTAACATCGCTGTTTTGATATCGGCACTGATTTGATCAAAAATGTTCATGATTTTATAATTATTTGCGTTTATATGCAGGAATATTTTCCATTTCTTTAAATAAATCGTCATCATCCATATCGTCTAATACCATGTTTGGCTCGTCAGTTCCCGTTGGAGAGTAGAGTTGTTTCATCCACTTGGTTCTGGCATCTGTTTGGTGAGGTTGCGGAATGGATACATTATTTTCCGATGGTTGCTTGTTGTTTTCTTCTTGTTCTTCCTCGTCCTCTTTTTGAACTTCTTCGGGTACAACATCACTGCTGAATCCTGTGGCAATAAGGGTTATTTTAACACCATCTCCCAAATCTTCGTCAAAGGTAACACCCCAAATCACTTCGATGTCTTCGCCCATCTGTTCCATAAATTCGTTGATTTCGGTAGTTTCTTCCATCAGAATTTTGTTGGTAGTAGAGCAATAAAGACTTAATAATATCTTTTTGGATTCGTGTATGTTGTGATTGTTGAGCAATGGAGAATTGAGAGCGTTTTCTATGGCGTGAGTGATACGTTTTTCTCCTTCTGCGTAGCCTGTATTCATCACAGCGACACCTCCATCTTTCATAATGGTATAAACATCGGCAAAGTCAACGTTGATATAGCCTTCAACGGTAATTATTTCAGCAATGCCTTTGGCTGCCTGAGTTAAAATGTCATCGGCTTTGGCAAAAGCATTGGAAAGTTCCAAATCGGGATAGACTTCGCGCAGTTTTTCGTTATTGATGATAAGAATAGCATCAACGTGTTTACTCATCTGCCGAACGCCCTCAAGGGCTTGCATGATTTTTCGTTTACCTTCAAAAGCAAACGGAATAGTTACAATTCCAACTGTCAGAATGCCTAATTTACTTGCAGCCTCGGCTATAACCGGTGCTGCTCCTGTGCCTGTACCACCACCCATTCCGGCAGTGATAAATGCCATTTTTGTATTGTCGTTTAATACTTCTTCTATTTGCGGAAGCGATTCAATAGCAGCCTGTCGGGCAACTTCGGGATGACTGCCAGCACCCAGCCCTTCAGTAATATTTGCTCCTAACTGTATTTGAATAGGAACAGGTGACTTTTTGAGGGCTTGATCGTCTGTGTTACAAACTACGAACGATACGTCTGTGATTCCTTGACGGAACATGTAATTGACGGCATTGCTGCCTCCTCCTCCCACACCAATGACTTTGATAATGGAAGTGTTGACGGTCGGCATTTCAAAATTGACTAGACCCATTGTGTTAATTATTTGAGTGTTATTTTGTTTCTTCTATTCGCGATTCATCACCGAACATATTAACCATTTCTTCTCCGAAACGTTTAAAAATGGATTTACGCGGGAGTTTTGGTTTTTGTGAGCGGTTTTCTTTGCTGCTCGTGCAATCTGACGTACCATAGAGCAAAAGTCCTATTAATGAGGCATGTTCCGGTATGTCGTATTTTTCCGATTCTTTTTCCAAAATGTTGGTGTAGGCACCCTGTCGTACGTTCATTCCTAAAACTTCAGTAGTCAGTGTATCAAGACCGGATAATTGTGAAGTACCTCCTGTAATAACAATGCCGGCACCTAATTGATCGGCATCATAACCGGATTTTTTAATTTGTTCGCGTATTAAATTAAGAATTTCACGCAAACGTGCTTCTATAATTGTTGCCATTTCTTTACTACTTACAATTTGTGGATCTATGCCTTCAATATTTGAAGGTACTTGTATTTTTATATTTTTCTTAATCTCGGATTCTTTAGCATTGCCTTTCAAAACTTTTAGTTTTTCGGCATCACATTCTCGTATTTTCAAACTTTTTAAGTCGTTAGTGATATGTTTCCCTCCAAACGGAATAACGGCAAAATCTCTCAAATAGCCATCTTTAAAAATAGAGAGTGAAGTAGTTCCTGCTCCAAAATCCAACAAAATACAGCCCAATTCTTTTTCTGTTTCCGATAATAATCCTAAGGAAGAGGCTACCGGGGTAATAATTTTTTCTTCTGCCACATATCCTGAACGTTCTACACACTTTGTGATATTATCTAAGACTTCCGTTTTACCAATGGTGATTACATAATTACCAATTAGTTGACTGCCTATACTGTTGATAGGATCTTTAATTGGCTCCATATCAAGTTGGTACTCTTGTGGATAGACATTAAGAATGTGCCGATTACTAATCTCTGTTTGACTGACATTTTCCTGCATTTTGTCCAAAATAGTTTGGTCTATTTCGTTTGCAGGGTTTATGGCGTTGGTAATAGAGGCCTTACAAGTGCGTAAAGAACGGGCATTAAGACTAATATAAAATTTGGAAATTTGTTTTTGAATACGATTCTCCAATAATTTTAAAAGCATATTGAGTTTGCCTGATACGTCGGCAGGTTTGATAATTAGTCCGCTATGGATACTGTCAGCGGGTGTTGGAGCGGATTCCATTCCCAATATTTTGAGTGTCCCGTCAGCATTTTTTTCTCCTGCCATAACGGCAATTTTGGAAGTGCCAAAATCTACTGCAACAATAATTTTTGGATTCATAAGGTAAATGGTGTTATTTTTGTTTTTTTCTACAAACGACCTGATCTTTATATTTAAGGCTGATGCTTGTGTAATGATTCCACCCTGTTTCGTTCAGCCCTTTTTCGTAAAAGGTTTTCAGGCGTTCCAATTTTTCTTTGTAATTATCAAGAGTACCTAAAAAAATAATATGTTGCCCGATTCGCGGAACCAGTTCTATTTCTAAAGCGGGGCATATATTGATTTGTTCGATTTGTGAACTTAAAAATTTATCGTTTTGCAAAAATACAATAAAATCGAATAACTTGTCTTTTATAAATTTCTGATTAACATTTCCTGTTACAACAGGTACGTAGGCGGAGTAGTAAACCGAAGTTGGCATCATTTTGCGGTCGATATCTATATAGTAACTTTGTTCGCCGGATATAATCTTAAAAACGGGTTCACGTTGTGTAATATCTACTTTGAGATTTCCGTTTTGTATTTTGTAACAAGCGGCAGTTTTTACCATAGGGTGATTTAAAACGATTTCCTCAACTTTGGCTAAATCAATATTGGTAATTTTTTCGCCTGTAATGTGTCGAAAGTTGGAGTTGATGAGTTGTGTAATCTCTTTTGGTGACACAAACTGCTTTTTGTCGGCATCTAAAATTTCTACCTGAATGCCTTTGCATATTGTTTCATCACGTGATGGAATGAGAAAAAACAGCGCAAAAATCAGGTAACCTGTAAGTAAAGTTACGCCTGTGCTGATCAATATGATTTTCCAAATCTTCATGTCGAAAAATAATTCAACTTTTTGTTTGCAATTCTGCCACAATTTTTGGCAAATAGGTATCAATATCGCCGGCACCAAGAGTTAACAGCACATCAAATTGTTCCTTTTTCAGAATTTCGATAAGTTCAGCCTTCGTAGTTAAACACTTGGGGCATGTAATTTCATCGTAAATGGTTTTTGATGAAATCCCGGCAATCGGTTGCTCACGTGCCGGATAAATTTCAACTAAAACAGCTTCGTCAAGGTGCGAAAGTGCAGCTGCAAATTCTTTGTAAAAATCGCGTGTGCGCGTGTACAAATGCGGTTGGAATACGCCTAACACTTTTTTGTCGGCATAGAGTGCTTTCACCGATTTAATGCTGGCTTCCAATTCGGCAGGGTGGTGCGCGTAGTCGTCAATGATGGTTAGCTTGTCGCTTTTCAGCCACGTTTCAAACCGACGGCGAATGCCCGAATATGACGCCATACCGCTGCGTAGCTCATTTGCTGTTACGCCGTTGAGCCATGCCAATGCCATAGCAGCCACGCTGTTTTCTACATTTATCAAAACAGGCACTCCCAATTTGATATTGGTTACCGTTTCGCTTGGTGTGACAAAATCGAAAATAATGGTTCCGTTTCCGATGCGGATATTTTTGGCGTAAAAATCTGCTTTTTCAGTTCCCGAATAGGTATAAAGTTTCACGTTGTTTTGCAAACGAGGTTTGAGTGCAATGCCTTTTTTTATAATCAGACATCCGTTTGGCTGAATGAGCGATGTGAAATGTGCAAAACTTTCCAAATAGGCTTCGTATGTGCCGTAAATATCCAAATGGTCGGCATCTACAGCCGTTACCACCGCCATGTAAGGCGTGAGATGATGAAACGAGCGGTCGAATTCGTCCGCCTCAATCACCACCAAATCGCTCTTGTCGGAAAGCAGAAGATTGCTCGTATAGTTTTTGGATATGCCACCCAAAAAAGCGTTGCAATCCACATGACTCTGTTTGAGCAAATGTGCTGTCATAGTTGAGGTGGTAGTTTTGCCGTGTGTACCGGCCACACAAAGTCCGCGTTCGATGCGTGTAATTTCGCCTAAAACTTGTGCCCGCTTTTCAATGGTAAAATTTCTTTCTTTGAAATAGACAAACTCCGAATGTTCGGCAGGAATAGCAGGCGTATAAATTACCAATGTATCTTGCGATTTTTTAAAGCTATCGGCTATTTCGGATACGTTATCATCATAATGAATAGCGATGCCTTCGGCTTCCAATTCTTCGCAGAGCTTACTGCGTGTGCGGTCGTAACCGGCTACATTAAAGCCTTTTGCATTAAAGTAACGTGCAATGGCACTCATACCAATGCCACCGATTCCGAGAAAATAAAAATTTTTATAGGTCATTTTTGTTTTGAGATTTTTTAAGACCAAATTTATACCATTTTATGCGTTTAATAGTATGCCAAATCATAATGGCAATAGTTATAAAACCTATTTTTCCGTGAATGCCGACAATGCCGGTGTGACCTATCCGGAAATAGGTAATTGTAGCAGCAATGCCGGTAAACAATGTTACGAGACTTAGCCAAAACAGCCATTGTGTTGACGGCTTCTGATGTTTGATTTTGGCAAACCACTGCCCTATTTTTCCACAGTTGGCAAAAAGATGTATGCCAATGAATAAAAACATGGGCAGACAAACAATCAAATGCAAAACTGTCAACATATTGTTACTAATAAAAGCCAAATCAGTACCACGCAAAAACTCCTGTAAAATAGAACTTACTAACGCTGGGAAAAGCAAGGCTAATAGCAATACATTGATTTTATAGAGAGCTTTTCTTTTCATTATTCATTATTTTGCCAATTTTATCACTTCTTCGGCAATGCGTTTGGCGGAATCGCGTTGTGCTAATTTTAAAATATTGCCTGATAAATCGGTTAATTTTTGGCTGTCGTTTATTAAAGCTAAGGATTTTGTTATCAATTCGTTTTGTGCATCAATATCCTTAACCAAGACTGCTGCGCTTTTGTTGACCAACGCCATGGCATTGTGTGTTTGGTGGTCTTCAGCCACATTGGGCGATGGTACTAAAATTGTTGGTTTGCCCAGCAGACAAAGTTCTGAAATAGAACTTGCGCCGGCACGCGAAATGACTAAGTCGGCCATGGCATAAGCCAAATCCATGCGGCTCACAAATTCGGTAACAATGATTTGCCGATTTTTAGCAAAGGGTTCAAATGCTTTTTGACAATCGGCAATGTAATTTTTGCCCGTTTGCCACAACACTTGTACGCCACTCTTGCTCAATTCGTCTAAATGTGCTATCACACTTTGATTGATTGTGCGTGCTCCCAAACTGCCACCTACAATCAAGAGCGTCTTTTTGTCGGCCGAGAATCCAAATGCCTCGTATGCAGTTGCTTTGTCGCCTTGCGTCAAATTTTGACGTACGGGATTGCCGGTCAAAATGATTTTTTCAGACGGGAAAAAACGTTCCATACCTTCGTATGCCACACAAATTTTTTGTGCGCCGTTTGCCAAGAGTTTATTGGTTACGCCTGCAAATCCATTTTGTTCTTGCAGTAATGTAGGTATGCCCATTTTGTGAGCTACTTTTAGTGCAGCACCACTTGCGTAACCGCCTACACCAACAGCCACATCGGGTTTGAAACTGCGAATGATTTGGCGCACTTGGCACATACTTTTTTGCAAATTCCACAGCACAGAAATATTCTTAAGCATATTTTTGCGTTCAAAACCTTGTACCGGTAAGCCCACGATATTGTAGCCTGCAGCTGGCACACGTTCCATTTCCATACGTCCCAATGCTCCTACAAAAAGGATCTCGCAATCAGGTTGCAGCTCGCGTAAGGCGTTAGCAATGCTTACGGCAGGGAAAATATGCCCGCCTGTGCCTCCGCCGCTTATGAGATATTTGGAATGGGTTGTCATAATTGTTCTACAATTTGTTGTGCACTATTTTCATTATTTGCTTCTTCGTTATTGCTTATATCTTGATTGGCAGTAAGCTTTTCTTGTTGATTGTTTTGTGTACGCGAAATGCCCAAAATGACTCCAAAATAGATACTGTTGACCAAAATAGAAGTTCCTCCTCGACTGATTAAGGGCAATGGCTGTCCCGTAACAGGTCCTAATCCTACTGCCACTCCAATATGTATAAATGCCTGTATAACAATCATTAATGATAATCCGGTTACCAAAATGGCAGGATAAACCGTGTCACTTTTGTAGGCAATTTTACCGGAGCGGAAGAGCAATACCAAGTAAAGAAAAATGACCACAATGCCGCCTATCATGCCCAATTCTTCTACAATAATGGCAAAAATAAAATCGTTGGAAGCTTCCGGTAAACGATTTCTTTGTACGCTGTTGCCCGGCATTACACCTATGATGCCACCTTTGGCAATAGCTATTTGTGAGTGTTGTATTTGCCGATTGTCGTCGGTAATAATAAATTTTTGAGTATTGCTATCGCTTTTTTTTGCAAATTCGGAGATACGTTTATCCCAAACATAAACACGTTTGAATGTGTGTAAATATTTCCCGTAAATGCCGCTTTGTTGTTGCATGTATTCTTCTGCAAACTGTTCTTGTGGTACAAATTTTACCGATAAAAAAATCAGTATGACAGTACCTATAATGATTCCCATAAAAATCATTATTCGTTTAATCGAAATACTTCCAATGAACATCATCAGTAGAACTACGGCAAACAGAATTACGGCGGTCGATAAGTTTTCGGTCATAATGAGCCCGCAAGTGATACAGATAGCAAGTGCCAACCATCCGAAGTATTTTCTTTGAAATTCCGGATTTTGTGCACGGTCTATCCAATCGGCAACTACAATAATCAGTGATAATTTGGCAATTTCCGAAGGTTGAAATTGACGTCCTCCCAATTCTAACCAACGGGCAGCACCATCGTCGGCAGTCAAGCCTTTAAACGAAGTATAAATCAACAAGCAGAAAGACAAAGTTAAGCCCAAATACCCACATAATTTAATGGTTTTGGAATCCACCATGTGAACAATAACGAGCAACACAAAACCAAAACCTAAGTGAATGGCATGTTGCAGAATTTTTGTCATAATGCCTTCTTTGGGGACAAACTGGCTGGAAGCACTGAACATTTCTACAATAGAAATGAGTGCTAATGCAAAATAGACCATCCAAATGGCATAGTCGCCTTTCAAATATCGTTTTAAAAAGTTATCCACAAGTTTTTTATAAGTTTTTTACGCAGGCTTTGAATTTATCACCACGATCTTCATAATTTTTGAATAAGTCGAAACTGGCGCAGCAGGGCGACAATAAAACCGTATCGCCGGTATGTGCTACTGCGTAGGCTTTGGACACACATTCTTCTATGGAAGAAACTTCGTACATGGCACAAGTGCAGTGGTCTGCCCAAAATTCACGTAATTTTTTATTATCTACGCCCATAAAAATGAGCGTGTGAACTTTCTCGCGCACCAACATTTCTATTTCACTGTAATCGTTTCCTTTGTCTGTCCCGCCGAGAATAAGTACGGTTGGTGTAGTCATACTTTGAAGTGCATACCAGCATGAATTAACGTTGGTTGCTTTGCTGTCGTTGATGTAGCGCACGCCACGTACAGTGGCTACATATTCTAAGCGATGTTCTACGCCTTGAAATTCGGCAAGCGATTTACGAATGGTTTTCTTGCGGATATGAACCAATTGTGCTGCCAAACCTGCAGCCATTGAGTTGTAAACATTGTGTGTGCCACGCAATGCTAATTCTTTTACAGGCATAATCATATCATTTTCGGGTGTTTGTGATTTTATGGTTAAATCTTCTTGTTCAATAAAAGCTTGAGTTTGTTCGGTCTTTTGCAGTGCAAAAGGCAATAATTGCGCTTTGATATTACGTTTCTCTATTTCTGCTTTCAAAACAGGGTCATCGTTCCAAAAAATAAAAGCATCTTCGGGTGTCTGATTTTGCAGAATACGGAATTTTGAATTGATATAATTCTGAAATTTATAATCGTAACGGTCTAAATGATCAGGCGTAATATTCAGAATTACAGATACATCTGCCTTGAAATCGTACATGCCGTCGAGTTGGAACGAACTCAATTCGAGCACATAATAGTCGTAGTTGCATTCGGCTACCTGCCAAGCAAAACTTTTACCTACGTTACCTGCCAAACATACGTTCAAACCTTCATTTTTCAGAATGAAATAGGTGAGCATGGTGGTGGTCGTTTTGCCATTTGAACCGGTAATACAAATCTTTTTGGCATCGGTATAGCGCGATGCAAATTCGATTTCGGAAATAATAGGCGTTCCTTTGGCACGTAATGCTTTGATAATTGGAGCTTTTTCTGGAATGCCGGGACTTTTTACCACTTCGTCGGCATTCAGAATAAGTGCTTCGGTGTGTTGACCTTCTTCATAGGCAAAACCGCGCTTTTCGAGTTCTGCCTTGTATTCGGGCTTAAGTGCCGATTTATCGGACAAAAAAACTTCATAACCCTGTTTTTTTGCAAGAATGGCTGTTCCTACGCCACTTTCGCCTCCACCAAGAATTACTAAACGTTTCATATTATTTGTTATTTATAGAATGTTATTTATCTCATTTTCAATGTAATAATTGTCAACGCTGCCAAAATTAAACCTACAATCCAAAAACGTACGGTGATTTTTGATTCCGGAATGGCTTGTTTTGGACCTTGTATCAGCGCATCAACAGTGCCGGCGGCCTTTTGGTAATGATGATGTAGCGGCGACATCTTGAAAATACGTTTGCCTGTGCCTGTTTTGCGCTTTGTGTATTTGAAATAGGCTGTTTGCATAATTACAGACAGACTTTCGACCAAGAAAATACCCGACAAAATCGGAATCAACAATTCTTTGTGAATGGCAATGGCAAATACTGCTATGATGCCGCCTAATGCCAAACTGCCGGTGTCGCCCATAAATACTTGTGCAGGATAGGAATTAAACCACAAAAAACCAACCGTGGCACCGATGAATGCAGCAGCAAAAACCACCAATTCGCCTGCTTCGGGAATGTACATAATATTCAGATAACCGGCATAGTTTACATTGCTCGATACATAAGCCAATATACCCAATGCTACGCCTTGAATGGCCGAAGTGCCGGTGGCTAAACCATCGAGACCATCGGTTAAGTTGGCGCCGTTGGAAACGGCTGTAACCACAAAAATTACAACAATTACAAAGAATAACCAACCCAATAGTTGTTTGTGTTCACCAGCCCAATCGAACATATCGGCGTAATCGAGGTTATTGTTTTTGAAAAAAGGAATAGTCGTTTGCGTGGACTTGATTTCTTTTTTTGAATATTCGACAACTTCCGTTTGTGTGTCTTTATCAACGTGTTTGTCTACATTTTCGACAATGACGGCATTGGGGCTCAAGTATAGTGTCAAACATACAATAAGTCCGATACTCACTTGCCCGATAATTTTGAATTTACCGTGCAAACCGTCTTTGTTTTTCTTGAATACCTTTATGTAATCGTCAGCAAAACCGAGTGTACCAAGCCAAATGGTGGTAACAAGCAGCAAAATCATATATACATTATCTAATACGCCGACTAAAAGACAGGCCACAATGATAGATGAAAGAATAATGATTCCGCCCATTGTCGGAGTACCTTTTTTGCTCATCTGACCTTCAAGGTCGAGGTCGCGAATAGTTTCACCTATTTGCAATTGTTGTAACTTACGGATGATACGTTTCCCGATAAGCGTGGAACATAGCAATGCAAAAATGAATGCCAATGCCGCACGAAACGTGATGTAATTGAATATTCCGGCACCCGGAAAATCGATTTTGTCGAGATAAGTGAATAAATAGTATAACATAATTAATTACGAATTATAAATTACGAATTACGTTTTTGTGCAATTCTATTTCTTGTTGTTAACTGAATTTTTCCAATTATTTTACAAAGTTCTTCAGTATCTGTTTCTAAACTTTTAAGCATTTCTTCTGTTATATAATTTGTTGCAAACAATAGACGAATCCAATAATTTGATTCTCGCGCCTCTTTTTATAAGCAATTGCCATTTTCGATAAAAAATCTGCATTGGATTGTGCACCGATAGCTTCTTCTAAATTTGCCCCAACCGAAGTGCCTGATCGCATTAATTGACGACTAATATCAAATTCTTTTTGCTCAAATTCATAACATAAATACTTTCTGAGATTCACAATACGGATCGCAAACGTAAAACTCTTTTCTAAAACAATATTGTCCGTTTTCATCGTAATTCGTAATTGCTAATTCGTAATTGCGTTTTTTATTTCTTCTTTGTCGTCAAAATGGTGCTTTACGCCGTTGATGATCTGATAGTCTTCATGTCCTTTGCCGGCCACTAAAATCACATCATTGGGTTGTGCTAACATACAGGCAGTTTTTATGGCTTCGCGTCTGTCGGCAATAACCAACACTTTGCGTTTGTTGACAATATCTACACCTTCCAGCATATCGTTCAAAATATCTTGTGGATTTTCGTTACGCGGATTATCGCTGGTCAGAATCACACGGTCGGATTGTGTTACAGCCGATTTTGCCATCATCGGGCGTTTGCCTTTGTCGCGATTGCCTCCGCAGCCGACAACCGTTATCAGATTGCCTTGTCCTTCACGAATCTCATTGATGGTGCCGATGACATTATCTAATGCATCGGGCGTATGTGCATAATCGACAATTGCCGTAAAACCTTTCGGTGAACGCAATGTTTCAAACCGACCGGAAACAGCGTGTAAAGTACTTAATTGTGTCAAAACTTCCATTTCGGAAAATCCCAATAAAACAGCAGCTCCAAATACAGCTGACAGGTTTGAAGCGTTGAAACGTCCGACAAACGGCATCATAATTTCGTGTCCGTTCATTTCCAGCAACATCCCTTCAAATCCTTCTTCTAAAATACGTGTTTTGAAATCGGCAAGGCTGCGTACGGAATATGTTTGTTTGTCTGCTTTTGTGTTTTGCAACATTACCAAACCGTTTTTATCGTCAATGTTGGTTAAAGCAAAAGCATCTGCTGGCAAATTATCGAAAAAGCGTTTTTTTGCTTTCAGATAATTTTCCACCGTTTTATGATAATCCATGTGGTCGCGTGTCAGATTCGTAAAAATACCTCCGCGAAAACGCAATCCGGCAATTCGTCGTTGGTCAATGGCATGTGAACTACATTCCATAAAAGCATATTCACAACCGGCATTCACCATTTCGGCTAACAGAGCGTTTAATTCCAGCGGGTCGGGTGTCGTGTGTGTGGCTTCTACCGGTCGCTCGTCCACGTAATTGCAAACGGTTGAAAGCAAGCCTGCTTTGAATCCCAATTTGCGCATCAACTGATAGAGTAGCGTGGCAATAGTAGTTTTACCGTTTGTACCTGTTACGCCTACAAGAGTCAGATTTTCAGATGGTCTTTGGTAGAAATTAGAGGCGATGATGCCCAAAGCTTCCGAGCTGTTTTTGACCTGAATAAAAGATACATTCTCGGGCATTTCAGTTGGCAATGTTTCACACACCACAGCAGTAGCTCCTTGCGCTATAGCTGTGCCTATAAATTCATGACCATCGACTACTGTACCACGTGTTGCAATAAATAAATCGCCTTGTTTTACTTGACGCGAATCAAAGCAAATATTTTGAATATCAATAATTTTGTTTGCTTGATTCTGTGTTTCAACGTCAGTCAATAGATGTTCCAGTTTCATATTATAAGAGATTCTATAATGTATAATTCAAACTTAGTTTAGCATTAGCGTTACCGTTTGTCCGCGTGTAGCCACTCCTCCTGCCGGTACAGATTGACTTTGTACTTTACCACAACCGTATAATTGTACGTGTAATCCTGCACGTTCCATTAAGTAAACGGCATCTTTGGCTCCCATTCCTACTACATTCGGAATCGTTTTTGTGCCGATTGTCAGTGAAGAAGCCTCTATTTCATTCCCGTTGTCGGTAAATTTTGCCCATTCGCTGTCTGTTGCTGTATAATTAATGTCCAATTCCGATAATACGGTTTTGGCGGCTTGCATATTTCCGCTTTTAACATAGGGCAAAAAGATAGAGTCTTTTGGCATATCCATTGGGCGAATATGTACGTTGCCTGCGTAGATACGTTCTGCAATGTTTTTGAAAACTTTCCCACTCATGGTACCTCCCGAAGGATAACCGATATTGGGCTCACGAATGACCACAATACAGCTATATTGTGGTTTATCTGCCGGGAAATAACCACAAAAAGAGACTTGGTGTGTTACCTTCTTGCCTTTTCCATATTGTAATTGCGCAGTTCCTGTTTTGCCTGCTATTTTTACTAATGAAGATTTTACGACTTTTCCCGTTCCTTTTTCTATGACCAAATTGAGCATTTCCCGGATTTCGTTCAACGTTTGTTGGGAACAGATAGAACGGTTAATGGTTTTTGCAGAAAAATCTTCCAAAGTTTGACCGTCTTTGCTGATTTTTTTTACAAAAAATGGCTGAATAAGTTTGCTGTCATTGGCTATGGCATTATAAAAAGCTAATGTATAAATGGGAGGCATTTGTACTTCGTAACCAATTGACATCCATGGTAATGCAGTGTTATACCAGTTTGCGTTTTTGGCTTTTGGATGCCGAATCCATGGCTTGCCCGTTCCGGGAACTTCCAAATCCATGGGCTCATTGATTTTAGTTCTGTAAATGCCGTCCACAAAAGCTGATGGATTATTGCCATAATGCTCATCGATAACATGCGATACTGCGATATTGGAAGAGTATGCCAAACCTTCGGCTACACTGATTTTATGATAGCCACCGGAGCCATCGTGATGATAATTATGGTCGATCATTTTACGTCCGTACATCATACAGAGACCATCTTTTGTGTCGATAATGTCGGTTGGTTTCACTACGCCGTCTTCTAAAGCCACAGTCAGCGAAATGGTTTTAAATGTAGAGCCGGGTTCCGACATATCGGCAACAGCCATGTTATATTTTTCTTCGTAATGTCCCGTACTTGTACGCGATAGATTGACACACGCTTTTACTGCACCACTTTGAACTTCCATGACTATGGCACAGCCACGTAATGCATCTATTTCGGTCAATTTGTCGGCAAGGGCTTTTTCCGCAATATCTTGTATTCTGACGTCAATAGTACTGGTGATATCTAACCCGTCTTCCGGTTCTTTAACCGGTATATAAATCCATCTGTCTCCCACTAATTGACAATTTTCGTAACCTTGTTTACCTTTAAGCAAAGAATCGTATTTTAACTCTAATCCAAACGCACCGCCTTTGTCGCTTTCACCGTATATTTTACCGATTGTTCTGGTAGCCAAACTGCCGAAAGGATGCACTCGCGTTACATATTTATGTTCTATCAATCCACCTCTGTATTTTCCTTTGTTAAAAATGGGGTAGTTCTTAATTTCTTTCCATTCGCCGTATGTGACTGCTTTGGGAGAAATCTTCAATTTACCGTCCCCGCGGTTGTAACCGGCGTTGATGTAGCGAACATATTCTTTGGGACTTTTATCGCCAAATTTTTTTGACAAATAATAGCCTAAAGAGTCAATCTCTTTTTTATAATTGGCTCCATGATTAATATGCAGATATTCTACGCGCGTATCCATATATAAATGATAATAAGGAACAGTACTCGCCATCAATTGTCCGTCGCACGAAAAAATATTGCCACGATTGGGAAGAATGGGTCTTCCTTTGCGTTCCAGTTTTTCCGATAATTGTAGCCAGTTGTCTTTTTCAACATATTGAATAACTATAATTTTATATAGGACAAACCCAAAGGCTATTACCAACATAAAATAGATAGCTGCAAAACGGATTAATATGGATTTTCGGGCTGCCACTTTATTTCTTAATAACAATTACAGGTTCCAACGATTCTTGTAGCGGACTGTTGTTCTCTTTTAGTTTGTCTATTAAATAAGATCGACGATTCATTTGTACTAATGTTTCAGATTTGCTGAGCGATTCACATTTTACCTCTATCAACTCTTTTTTCAGTTTATCCAGCGTTACCAAATCCTGCTCGCAAACGAAGCGGTTATGAATATAAAACAAACATAAGATGGCTATAAAGATGATGAATGGAATTTGCCGTTGTACTTCTTGGCGTGTCAGCACATCACCTCCTATAAGATGACGAATATTAAATTTCGGACGATCTTGCTTTTTTTGGATTTTTGCATCCAATTTTGCTCTTATGTTTTTAAACAAAGTCATTTCGTTTTTTGTGCAATGCGTAATTTGGCGCTTCGTGAACGTGGATTACGATTGATTTCCGTTTCGTTTGGTACAATTACTTTATTATTGATGGCAGTTAATGGTGCCGAAATATGTCCAAAAAAATCTTTTTCGATTTTACCTTCAAAATTGCCGCTTTTTATGAAATTTTTAACCAATCTGTCTTCTAATGAATGATAGGTTAGTATCGCTAAACGTCCGTTCTCGTCTAAAAAATCAACTGTCTGAATCAGTAACTGTTTCAGGGCATCCATTTCGTGGTTTACTTCTATGCGAAGAGCTTGAAAAAGTTTTGCCATTTCTTTCTTTTCTCTTTCTGTAGGGAAAAAACTTTTGGTTGTCTCAGTCAGGTCGGAAATGATGGCGAACGGTTTTTCGGCGCGTTTCCTAACAATACCTTTTGCTATTTGGCGTGCCTGACGCAGTTCGCCATAAAAATAAAACACGTCCGACACTTGTTCTTCGGTATAAGTGTTAAGAATATCGGCGGCTGTAGTAGCGGCTTTGGCATTCATGCGCATATCCAAATTACCATCAAAACGGAAAGAAAATCCGCGTTGGTCATCGGCGAAATGATGTGATGAAACGCCTAAATCGGCTAATAAACCGTCGATTTTTTCTACGTGATGATAGCGTAAAAAATTACCGAGATAGCGAAAGTTACTGCGAACAAAAATAAAACGTTTGTCGTCAATAATGTTTTTCATTGCATCTTCGTCCTGATCGAACGCAATCAGTCGTCCGGTTTTGCCCAAACGCTTCAAAATGGCTTTAGAATGTCCGCCACCGCCGAAGGTAACATCTACATAAGTGCCATCAGGACGGATGTTAAGCCCGTCTAAAGTTTCGTTTAGTAAAACAGGAACGTGATACATGAGTTTAATCGTTTGTGCGTTTTTTCATTTTTTCTGCCAATTGTTTGGCAAAATCGTTTTTCGACCATTTGGCGGCTTCATAAGTAGTTTTGTCCCAAATGGCTATTCTGTCCAACATACCTACAAACAGTACGTCTGATGCAGCGTTGATGGCTTGCAAATTGCGTTTTGCCAACAAAATTCGTCCTTGCGAGTCAATGTCAAGCCATTCGGCATCCGACACAAACTGCATGAGCAGCATTTGATCTTCGGCATCCCATTCATCTAATTTTTCTTTAAAATCCTCCACTTTTTTGTTCCATACAGATTCGGGATAGAGAATTAGGCACGCATTGTCGGGGTCGCGGCGCATAACCATTTTTTCTCGTTCAGTGTCCGAAAGCATTCTGCGATATACCGAAGGTAGAAATACTCGGCCTTTCGCATCGGTTTTTGCTTCTATGTTGCCAATAAATGTCTTCATTGCACATTAATTTTATTTGGCTGTAAAATTACAACAATTTTTCTATTCCCCACATTTCCCCACTAAAAACTTATTAACAGGTATTTTCCTTGAAACAAACAGCTTTTTAACAAGTTATTAACAAGTTACAAACATATAAAATTTATTTTAAATTACTTATAACCAAATGATTATAGTATTACATAAACGATAACGTTATAAAAGTGGAGTTTGGTGGGGGAAATATAATGATTTTCGCAGAAAATAATTTTGGAGGATGGTTGTAGTTTTAAATATCACGTTCTGTGAGTTGGCAAAAAAAACAATTACCGAAAAAAAGTTTATCTGATTTTTTTATAATTCAGAAAAAAAACGTATATTTGCACCCTCAAAATAAAGAGGTTAAACTTTTTGTCAAACTTTAATTAAGGGAGGACTTTCGTATAGCACAGCAAGTGTTTTTGAAGAAAAAAGACGAAGATTCACATCGTGTAAATGAGAAGATTCGTGGCGTTCGTGAGGTGCGTTTGGTTGGCGATAATGTAACGCAAGGCGTTTATAATATCCATCAGGCGTTGGAAATTGCCGAAGAACAGGGACTTGATTTGGTGGAGATATCGCCTAATGCGGTGCCACCTGTTTGTCGCGTTGTTGATTATCAAAAATTTCTGTATCAACAGAAAAAACGCGAAAAAGAGTTGAAAGCGAAAGCCACAAAAGTGGTACTTAAAGAGATTCGTTTCGGTCCGCAAACCGACGATCACGACTATAATTTTAAACTAAAACACGCACAATCCTTTTTGAAAGAAGGCTGCAAAGTAAAGGCGTTCGTTTTCTTCAAAGGACGTTCCATCCTTTTCAAGGAACAGGGAGAAGTGCTGTTGTTGCGTTTTGCCAACGATTTGGAAGAATATGCAAAAGTAGATGCGTTGCCAAAGTTGGAAGGAAAAAGAATGATCATCATGCTCTCACCAAAAACGGTGAAAAATAATTAATAATTAAATTTTTAACAAATGCCAAAAATTAAAACTAATTCCGGTGCCAAAAAGAGGTTTGCCCTTACCGGAACAGGAAAAATCAAACGGAAACATGCTTTTAAAAGCCACATTCTGACGAAAAAAACATTGAAACAGAAACGTAACTTGACCCATACGGGCTTAGTTGCCGCTGTTGATGAAAAAAGTGTCAAATTGTTACTCGCACTTAAATAAACCGTTTGTAAATCATTAAGTTATTAACCGAATTGTTAGCACTAAAGATTCCAATATGAGGGACGCTGACATTCAAAAATCAAAAAAATTATGCCAAGATCAGTAAATCATGTCGCTTCGAGAGCGAAACGCAAAAGAATTTTGAAACTTACACGCGGTTATTATGGATCGCGTCGTAATGTGTGGACGGTTGCCAAAAACACTTGGGAAAAAGGTTTGTTGTATGCTTTCCGTGACCGTAGAAACAAAAAACGTAACTTCCGCGCTTTGTGGATTCAACGTATCAACGCTGCTGCACGTTTGGAAGGTTTGTCTTATTCACAATTGATGGGAACTTTGCACAAAGCCGGCATCTCTATGAACCGTAAAGTGTTGGCCGACCTTGCCATGAATCACCCACAGGCGTTTCAAGCAATTGTAAAGCAGGCTAAAAACGCAAAATAAGCGTTCTTACTATAAAAAAATGAAAAAGCTGCAACGTTTAGTTGTGGCTTTTTTAGTTGTGGCTAAACTTTTCCGTAGTAAATAACTACCTTTGCACTTGTTATGACAGATTTTGCAGCCATCGATTTTGAAACAGCCAACGAACAACGTGCCAGCGTTTGCAGCGTAGGTGTGGTAATTGTACGTGAGGGTGTTATTGCCGACCGTTTCTACAGCCTTATCCAGCCCGAACCGAATTACTACAAGTGGTTTTGTACGGCTGTTCACGGGCTTACGTGTGCCGACACCGATACGGCACCGATTTTTCCCGACGTGTGGCAAAAAATAGCTCCGCACATTGCCGATTTGCCTTTGGTGGCTCACAACAGCCGTTTTGACGAGAGTTGCCTGCGTGCCGTTTTTCGCACTTATGGCATGGAGTATCCCGATTATCTGTTTCTTGATACGTTGCAGGCTGCTCGCCGACAGTTTGGCAAAACATTACCCAACCATCAACTGCATACTGTGGCTGCCTGTTGCGGCTACAACCTTACACAACATCATCACGCCCTTGCCGATGCAGAAGCATGTGCCTGCATTGCACGCCAAATTTTGTAAAGACTTTCGTGTTAGTGTGTATTTTTGGTAACAATCAGGCATAAAAAAAGCCCGACAACGGTCGGGCTTTCAGTGTGGCAGATAATATTATTTTGTAAGCGGTATAAAGGTAAACACTTCGTTGAACAACCGATATACTTCCGTATAGTTACTGTCGTTGTAGGCGGCTTCTATCAGTGGGCGGGCTTTGTTTATTACGCTGTCCGGCACACAGGCTATGGTGTCGTTGTTTGTTCCGGTAATATACACATCGTAGCCGTAGATAAAGTCCTTATAGAATTTTCCGTTTTGGTCAATAATGTCCGTCCCCCACATACGGAGTGCCGGCGTTTCAAAATCGCGGTCGCTTTCAGAAAATGTACGTGCTATTTTCATTGGAGTTTCCCAATATGTATTACTAAACCAAGATGAAGTCCATTTAATATTGATTGCTTTTTGTACCACTTCGAGTGGTGTCAGTCCGTATATGTGTGCATTTTGTGCGTTGGTGTTTTGTTTTGCCGTTACGCCACGCAGCAGTATTTTAGCATTAGGGTCAAGTTTCCCTTTGTCTGGTGTCGGTTCGTTTTTTTCTCAGCCTGCAAACATCACGGCCGCCATAAGCAAGAAGATAATTTTTTTCATAGTTGTTTGATTGTTTAAATGTTTATAAATAATATGCAAAGATAATGATTTTTTAAATAGATATTCTGTATTTAGATAATTGTAAAAAAACTTTGTAAAAGTATGCAACGATTGTATACTTTTTAATTATCTTTGTAGATAAGATTGTTTAAAACGAGATGATGAATTTTCGTACCGTTATACCTGTTCCGGCGTTAAATACCATTGGTTACGAGCATCAGTTTTTGATGCTTGGTTCGTGTTTTGCCGAAACGATTGGCAGCAAACTGTTGGAATTTCGTTTTTCCGGAGAAGTCAATCCGTTTGGTGTGCTTTATAATCCGGTGTCTATTGCACAGTCGTTGGAGCGTTTGTTGGAACATCGTGCGTTTACCGAAGCGGAGTTATTTGAGTATAACGGATTGTGGCACAGTTGGGCACATCATGGCAGTTTTTCGGATGTTTCGACAGAAAAAACGCTTGAAAAAATCAATATGCGTTATGCGGCAGCAGAAAAAATGGTACAGAGTGATGTACTGATTTTGACATTCGGTTCGTCGTGGGTGTACGAATATGATGGCAGAGTTGTTGCCAATTGTCATAAAGTACCTGAGAAACAGTTTGTGCGCCGACGGCTTTCGGTGGACGAAATAGTGGAACGTTACGGAGATTTGTTCCGGCGACTTTTGCACGACAAACCCGAGAAGCAGATTATTCTGTCGGTCAGTCCGATACGCTATTTGCGCAATGGTGCCACAGAAAATCAGACCAATAAAGCGATATTGCTGCTTGCAGTAGAAAAATTGTGTCAAATGTTTGATGCGGTACACTATTTTCCTGCCTATGAAATTGTTTTGGACGAATTGCGCGATTACCGCTTTTTTGCCGACGATATGATTCATCCTTCGGTGCCTGCTGTGGCGTATATTTGGGAACGTTTTTGTGAGTCGTTTTTAACCAAACCTACTTTGGCGTTGATGCCTAAGGTTGAAAAACTCAATAAAGCGCTGTTGCATCGTCCGCTCAATGGCGATTCGGAAGCGTACAAGTATTTTATGTTGCAAACCAAACAGGAGATAAGACAATTAAAACAAATGTATCCTTATTTAAATATCTAAAAATATGACAGTTAAAGAACGAATAGCAGCGTTGCGTCAATTGATGACCAAACGTGGCGTTTCGGCAGTGATTGTGCCGGGAACCGATCCTCACGGCAGTGAATATGTGGCGAAACATTGGAAAGAGCGTAATTTTATCAGTGGATTTACAGGCTCGGCAGGAACAGCCGTGATAACTACAAATAAAGCCGGTTTATGGACGGATTCACGCTATTTTTTGCAGGCAGAAATGCAGTTGCAGGGTTCGGGAATCGAACTTTTTAAAGAAGGATTGCCCGAAACACCCTCTATTAATGCGTGGTTGGGAAAGGTGTTACAGCCCAATGATACGGTGGCAATAAACGGCACGATGATTTCGGTAAATGATTATAAACAGATGAGTGCAGAATTGGATTTTTATCAAATAAAAACCGATACGTCATTTGATTTCATCTCCGAAATTTGGACAGATCGTCCCGAATTGCCAACAGAAAAGGCGTTTGAATTGGATATTAAATTTGCAGGTGTGTCGGCAGTCGATAAAATAAAAAATGTAAGAAAGATATTGGCAGAAAAAAAATTGGATACTTTATTGCTGACGGCATTGGACGAAATAGCCTGGTTATTCAATATTCGTGGCAACGATATTGCTTATAATCCGGTCGTTATTTCGTATGCTGTTGTGAGTGAGAAAACTGCCGTCCTGTTTGTCGATGCACGAAAAGTAACGGATAAACTGAAAACATCATTGAGTAACAATGGTGTAGAACTTCAATCGTATAATGCTGTTTTTGAGTATCTTAAACAGTTGTCGGGCGCAAAAATGGCATTGGATTTCGGCAAGGCAAATGTGTCGCTTTATAATATTGTAAAACAGCATAATGATGTCCGGAAACTCGTTTCTCCGATTATTTTGATGAAAGGCATTAAGAATGAGGTGGAATTGGCGGGAACACGTGCTGCCATGGTGCGTGACGGTGTGGCACTTACACACTTTTTTTATTGGCTCGACAAACATCTTGCCGATGGCAATTTGACGGAAATGTCTGTTGCCGACAAATTACGCGAATTTAGAAGTCGGGAAGAGTATTTTTTCGGTGAAAGTTTTGGAACTATTGCGGGATATGCCGAACATGGCGCCATTGTGCATTACGAGGCTGATGAACAGAGTAATGCCACGTTGAAAGCGGAAAATTTTCTTTTGCTCGATTCGGGTGCACAATATTTTGATGGAACAACCGATATTACGCGTACCATCGCTTTGGGTAATTTGACGGATCAGCAGAAAACGGATTTTACCTTGGTACTCAAAGGTCACATACTTCTTGGAACGGCTAAATTTCCGGTAGAAACACGCGGTTCACAATTGGATATTTTGGCACGAAAAGCCTTGTGGGATAATGGGTTGAATTATGGACACGGTACGGGGCATGGCGTCGGTCATTTTTTGTGTGTGCATGAAGGACCACATAATATCCGTATGAACGAAAATCCAACAACTTTGCGCAAAGGTATGGTTATGAGCAATGAACCCGGTTTGTATCGCAGTGGTCTGTATGGCATTCGTTGCGAAAATTTGGTAACGGTGATTGATGCCGAAGAAACGGAATTTGGCAAGTTTCTCTGTTTTGAAACATTGACGTTGTTTCCTTTTGATCTTTCGGCTGTTAAAACGGATATGCTTACTAATGCAGAAATTGAATGGTTAAATGCTTATCATCAGCGCGTTTACGATAAATTATCACCATTTTTGAATGACGAAGAAAAAGCATGGTTGCTTGAAAAAACGAAAAAGATTGTGTGTTGAGTTAAAAATAGAAGTGTAAAATTAAGGTATGGAATGGTAGTTTTTTTATACCTTTGCATCTTAAAATAAAGTAGAAAAAGTAGAAAAATGAAACAAATTAAGCGTACAGTAATTGTTGAGGCTTTGAAACGTACCGATATCGGTGCAGAAATAAACGTAAAAGGATGGGTGCGTACCCGTCGTGGTAATAAAAATGTTAATTTTATTGCCTTGAATGACGGTTCGACTATTAATAATATTCAGGTAGTTGTTGATTTGGCAAACTTTGATGAAACCATGTTGCGTTTGATTACCACCGGTGCCTGTATCAATGTGAACGGCATTTTGGCGGAATCAATGGGTCAGGGACAACGTGTTGAAATTCAGGCTACTGAAATAGAAGTTTTCGGAACGGCCGATCCTGAAAAATATCCATTGCAGAAAAAAGGTCACACGTTGGAATATCTGCGAGAAATTGCGCATTTACGTTTGCGTACAAATACGTTTGGAGCGGTATTTCGCATTCGTCACAATATGGCAATGGCGATTCATACCTATTTTCACGAACGCGGTTTTTTCTATTTTCATACGCCACTTATTACCGGTAGCGACTGTGAGGGTGCCGGACAAATGTTTGAGGTTACTACATTATCGTTGTCCGACCCCAAGAAAACAAAAGAAGGCGCGGTTGATTATTCCCAAGATTTTTTTGGAAAAAGAACAAGTTTAACGGTTTCGGGACAACTTGAAGGCGAATTGGCTGCTATGTCGTTGGGAAAAATTTATACGTTTGGTCCCACTTTTCGTGCCGAAAATTCCAATACGCCACGACATCTGGCAGAATTCTGGATGATAGAGCCGGAAGTCGCTTTCAATACCATTGAGGAAAATATGGAATTGGCGCAGGATTTTATTCAGTATTGTGTGCGCTGGGCGTTGGAGCATTGTGCCGACGATTTGGATTTCCTCAATCAAATGTATGATAAAGAACTGGTTGACAGATTAAAATTTGTAACTGAAAACGATTTTCAACGTCTGACTTATACCGATGGGGTTGCTATTCTTAAGGCGGCAGTTGCTAATGGTCATAAGTTTGATTATCCGGTTGATTGGGGTACGGATTTACAATCGGAACACGAACGTTATTTGGTGGAAGAACATTTTAAGAAGCCGGTAATTTTAACGGACTATCCGAAAGAAATCAAAGCTTTTTACATGAAGCAAAACGAAGATGGCAAAACAGTGCGTGCCATGGATGTACTTTTCCCGAAAATAGGCGAAATAATAGGTGGTTCGGAACGTGAAGCCGATTATGATAAATTGGTGGCACGTATCGAAGAATTGAACATTCCGATGAAAGATATGTGGTGGTATTTGGATACGCGCCGTTTTGGAACGGCTCCACACGCCGGTTTTGGCTTGGGATTTGAACGCTTGATATTGTTTGTTACGGGAATGCAGAACATTCGTGATGTCATTCCGTTCCCACGTACGCCAAATAATGCCGATTTTTAATTTGTCATTGTCGTACAAATAATTTTTGCCGGTAACGACTTCGGTGGTTATCGGCATTTTTTAAAGTTATAAAAATAGAGTTTTTAGTGCTTTACCCACACAACATAGAGCAAAAAATTGGTTTTGATACTGTTCGTCAGCTGATTTCCGGAAATTGTTTGAGCGATTTGGCAAAAGAAGAAATTGATGCCATAACTTTCTTGACCGATTTTCAGAAAATAGAGATGTGTTTGTTACAGCAGGACGAAATGTCGCGATTGCTTGGTGAGCAGGAAGATGTTTTGCCTCTTGGAACTACAGCTGATTTACGTTCTTCGTTTGTGCGAACACGTGTTGAAGGCACTTTTTTGGAAGTATCTGAAGTGGCAAATGTACGTCATAATGCCGATATGGTTCAGAAAGTCGGTCAGTATTTTCGAAAACGTGATGTGCAACGTTTTCCGGTGTTGTGCAAACTGGCCGATGATGTTGTCATGTTTCCTGATGTTTTACGCGAAATAGATAAGATTTTAGATAAATTTGGTGAAATAAAAGATACGGCATCGCCCGAATTGCATCAAATACGGCGTGAAATTTTGAAAGCGCAGGGCAGTGTTTCACGGATATTGCAGGGAATTTTGAGACAGGCACAGGCAGATGGTGTCGTTGAAAAAGATGCAGCTCCCGCCATACGCGATGGTCGGTTGGTAATCCCCGTCATTGCTATGAACAAGCGAAAAATAGGTGGCATTATACATGATGAATCGGCAACCGGAAAAACGGCTTTCGTGGAACCTACGGCAGTTGTTGAGGTAAACAACCACTTGCGTGAATTGGAGAATGAAGAAAAACGTGAGATAATTCGTATTCTTACGGCGTTGACCAATTTTTTACGACCTTTTTATACCGATTTGTTGGCTTCGACACATTTCCTTTCCAAAGTAGATGCTTTGCGTGCAAAAGCCAAATTTTCCATCCAAATACAAGCCATCAAACCGTTTTTCAAAAAAGAACCGCTTGTAGAATGGTATGGCGCACGTCACCCGCTTTTGCAGCTAACGCTTAAAAATCAGGGAAAAACTGCTGTGCCATTGTCGATAAAATTGGCTGCCAAACAGCGAATTCTGCTAATTTCCGGTCCTAATGCCGGAGGAAAATCCGTTTGTTTGAAAACGGTCGGTTTGTTGCAATATATGTTGCAGTGTGGTTTGCTTATTCCTGTCGATGAACGCAGTATTGCCGGTGTTTTTGGCAGTATGTTTATTGATATTGGTGATGAACAGAGTATCGAAAATGACCTTTCAACTTACAGTTCGCATTTGCTGAATATGAAACAATGTCTGCGTTATGGTGATGCCAATTCCTTATTGTTGATTGATGAATTTGGAACCGGAACAGAACCTCAGATAGGTGGCGCCATAGCCGAAGCTGTGTTGGAAAAGCTCAATGAACATGGTATTTTTGGTGTTATTACCACACATTATACGAACTTGAAACATTTTGCTTCAAATACCTTGGGTATTGTAAATGGTGCCATGTTGTATGATCGTCATCAGATGCAGCCGCTTTTTAGTTTACAGATCGGAAATCCCGGTAGTTCATTTGCTGTGGAAATGGCACGTAAAATAGGTTTGCCGGAAGATGTCATTGCTTCGGCTGCTGCTAAAGTAGGAACAGAGCATGTCGATTACGATAAAAATCTGCAGGATGCAGCACGCGATAAGCGTTATTGGGAACAAAAACGTCAACAGATACGCACTAAAAATAAACGTTTGGAAGAACAAATTGCCGACTATGAACGTAAAAACGCCGAGATAAAACAGAAAGAAAAAGACGTGTTGAGGCAGGCAAAACAGGAGGCAGCAGATTTATTGGTGACCACTAACGCAAGAATTGAGAAAGTTATACGTTCTATAAAAGAGACACAGGCGGAAAAAGAACAAACAAAAATTGTTCGTAAGGATTTAGACGAATTTAAAACGAAAATTATAGCGGATGTTCAGTCTGAGAATGTTCGTCAAAATAGTGATAATAAGAAAATTGTGGCGGGAGATTGTGTGCATATTAAAAATCATTTGGCAGTAGGAGAAGTTATTTCTATCCAAGGTAATCAGGCTGTTGTAGCTTTCGGACAGATAAAGTCGAAAGTTAAATGTGCCGATTTGGAGAAGGTTAGTCGTTCGGAAATGAAGCGAATGAGTCGTAATACCGAACTTGGACGCTTGGCAACTGCCAATCTGCAACAGCGCAAACTCCAATTTAAGCCGGAAATAGATGTTCGTGGCATGCGTGCTGATGAAGCATTACAGGCTGTAGCCTATTTTATGGATGATGCTCAAATGCTTAATGTGCGTTACCTCAGAATTTTGCATGGAACAGGTGGAGGTATATTACGGCAAGTAATACGTGAATATTTGCAAGGTCTGACTTTTGTAGCTTCTTTCCGTGATGAGCAGATACAACTTGGTGGCGCAGGCATCACACTTGTCGAACTGGAATAAAAAACAGGAAAATTCTTTTTGTTTCAATAAAAAAATCGTACTTTTGTAAACCTCTTAATTAAAACAGATTATGCGTAAATATTGGCAAGCTCAATTGTGTGTGTTGTTTTTTATCGCTCTTTTTCTCAATCCTTTAACGGCTGAAGCTGAAAAAAAAATAAAACCTAAAATGGTAAAAATAGAAACAACGATGGGGGACATAAAAATTATGTTGTATAATGAAACTCCTCTGCACCGTGATAATTTTTTAAAGTTGGTTTCTCAAAAATTTTATAATAACATTTTGTTTCATAGAGTGATAAAAGACTTTATGATACAGGCTGGGGATCCCGATTCGAAGACGGCTTCGGCAGATAAACAGTTGGGAACGGGAGATGTAGGATATACTATTCCGGCAGAAATTGTTTTCCCGAAATATTGTCACAAACGTGGAGCTTTGGCAGCAGCCAGACAGTCAGATATTGTAAATCCCGAACGAGCATCTTCCGGATGTCAGTTTTATATTGTAGATGGAGAAATCTTGTCTGATCAGGAATTGAATGATACAGAACTGCGTTTAAATCAAATGTTGAAGCCGGTAGAACCTATAAAATATACGGACGAGCAACGTTTGACGTATAAAATGTTTGGCGGTTCACCACATCTTGATGGTCAATATACGGTTTTTGGAGAGGTTGTAAAAGGTTTTGATGTGCTTCGCAAAATTGCGACTGTAAAAACCGATGCGCATGATCGTCCGATTGAAGATGTTCGCATCTTGAGTATGAAAGTTGTCAGAAAATAATCTATTTATCGTTGAAGAAACATGAAAAAATTGATAACATATCATCAAGTGGATATCCAACAACAAGAGTTGGTGGTTCTTCGCGATGTCGATTTTGAATTGGGGCAGGGAGAATTTGTTTATTTGCTTGGCAAAGTGGGAAGCGGGAAGAGTTCTTTGCTGAAATCGTTGTATGCCGAGGTGACAATAAAAAAAGGTGAAGCCAAAATATTTGATTACGATTTGCGTACGATAAAGAGGAAAGATATTCCGTTTTTGCGTCGTAAAATTGGTATTGTCTTTCAGGATTTTCAATTGTTGGGAGATAGAACCGTACAAGAAAATTTAGAGTTCGTATTGCGGGCAACAGGTTGGAAAGACAAGAAAAAAATAGCCGAACAAATCAATTTGGTATTGTCAAATGTTGGCATGGCAAAAAAAGGTTATAAACGTCCGCATCAATTGTCGGGAGGTGAACAACAACGTGTTGTTATTGCCAGAGCATTATTAAATTCACCGGAATTGGTTGTGGCCGATGAACCTACAGGGAATTTAGATCCTCAGACCGGCAGAGAAATTGTGGAACTGCTTCATGAAATTTGCAGAGGTGGAACGAGTGTTATCATGGCAACTCATAATCATACGTTTTTCGATTCGTTTCCCGGACGTGTGGTTTCCTGTTTTGATCAGAAACTGGTAGAAGGTTTGGCAGAAATTACCAAGTAAGCATTTTTAATTATTGTTTTTGTTCCGTTCGTAAGCCTCTACTATGCGTTGCACAAGTTTGTGTCTGACAATATCTTTCTGATTAAATTCTATTCGGGCAATTCCTTTGATTCCTTTCAAAATATCCAGAGCATCTCGCAATCCTGATTTTTGTGATGGTGGCAGGTCGATTTGTGTCATATCGCCCGTAATAATCATTTTAGAACCAAGCCCCATACGTGTTAGGAACATTTTTATTTGTTGTGTCGATGTGTTTTGAGCTTCATCAAGAATAATGACAGCATCACTCAATGTACGTCCACGCATAAATGCGAGTGGCGCAATCTGAATTGTCCCATTGGTAAGATAATCCGCTAATTTTGAGGCAGGAATCATATCTTGTAGAGCGTCGTATAGGGGTTGCAGATAAGGATCAATTTTTTCTTTCATGTCGCCGGGCAGAAAGCCCAATTTTTCACCGGCTTCTACTGCCGGACGACTAAGAATTATTTTTTTTACTTCTTTGTTTTTTAATGACTTGACTGCTAATGCGATAGCTGTATATGTTTTTCCGGAACCTGCCGGTCCTATGGCAAACAACAAGTCGTTGGTTTCAAATTCTTTGACCAATTTTTGTTGGTTTTCAGTGCGTGCCAAAATGGATTTTCCGGCAACTCCATGCAGAATAGTGTTTTTATGATTGACAATGGTTGGCTGGTTACCTTTCACTATTTCTATGATATGTTCTTCGGATAGGGTGTTGGTTGCAACGCAATATTCTGACAATTGTATAAGATGTTGTTCTATTTTTTGCACGTCTTCAGGATTCCCTATTAATTTTATGGCTTGACCGCGTGCAACAATTTTGACGGAAGGATGTAAGTTTTTCAGTAAAATAATATTGGCATTATTGATGCCGTAAAAAACAGTAGTGTCCAAACCGTCCGGTAATGTAAAAAGTATTTCGTTCATAAATGTTTTGTCAAAATAAGAGATTTTGATTGAGATAATTTGCAAAGATACAATTTCTTTCTCAACCTGCAATTGTCAGTTGATCCGATAACTCAGTGGAAGTTTATTGATTACTTGTGTGTGTGATTGCAGAGATAAAAATCGATTTTTATTCTCATCATTATTTATTATCTTTGCAAATTATTCTGCCATATGGGAGTTATTATCCGTCAAAGTATTAAGGGAACCATTGTGAATTATGTGGGAGTTGCCATCGGCTTTTTCACCACATTTTTTGTATTAACACGGTTTCTGACGGCAGAAGAGATTGGTCTGACACGGGTTTTGATAGAAACGGCTACGTTGCTTGTCGGGTTGGCGCAGTTGGGTACAAACTCATCCGTTATGCGTTATTATCCTTATTTTAAGGATAAAAAAAACAAAGATCACGGTTTTTTCTTTTGGTCACTTCTGGTGCCGTTGGTGGGTTTCCTGATTTTCGGAACACTTTATGCTTGTCTGAGAGGTGTCGTTGGCAGCATATTTGCTGAAAAATCGGCATTGTTTGTCAATTACTATTACTTTGTTCTTCCATTGGCATTTTTTATGCTGTACATGACGATTTTTGAAACAAACGCCAATGTACTGATGCGGATTGTTGTGCCAAAATTGGTGCGTGAAGTCATTGTTCGTGTGCTGTTGTTGATTTCATATTTACTGTATGCCTTTAAAGTACTTGATATTGATGGATTTGTCATTGTCTTTTGCAGTATTTATGGTGTGGCAGCATTGATAAATATTATTTATTTATTATCATTAAACCGGATTTCTATTAAACCGGATTTAAAGTTTATTTCAAAATCACTCAGAAAAGATTATTTGCTTTATACGCTTTTTTTGCTAACGGCCGCAGTCGGAGGAGTGATAACGCCCAGCATTAATACCTTTTTTATCAGCGCAAAAATGGGTCTGGAATTTACCGGAATATTTGCCATTGCCACATTTATTGCTGCTGTTATTGAAATTCCGTATCGTTCTTTGGGAGCTATTGCACAGCCGCAACTATCGCAGGCAATCAAGGAAAATGATTTACCACAAGCAAATCAACTGATGAAAAGTGTTTCTTTGCACCAATTTTTAGGTGGCTCTTTTATTTTCTTTCTTATTTGGATAAATATAGATGTGTTGTTTGAACTCTTACCCAATGGCAACCTGTATGTTGTAGCCAAACCGGTGGTTTTTATTTTGGGTGTCGCAAAATTACTCAATTCTGTATGCAATATTAATGCGTCAGCGTTGGGATATTCGCATCATTATTACTATTCTTTGATTTTGACATTTGTGTTGACTTTTATAGCGATTGTGTTTAATAATTGGTTTATTCCATTGTGGGGAATGAATGGTGCAGCAATGGCTTCGTTACTTTCAATTACTGTTTATCAGTTGTTTTTATTTGGCTTATTGCAATGGAAATTAAAAGTGAATATATTTTCAGTTGGGCAGGTAAAAATTTTGGTAATTATTATAATACTCTTGTTAATTAACTGTTTGTCTGTAGATTATGTATTGCCATTGTGGAGGTCAATTATTTCTAATGAGTTGGTTGCAGATATTGTAGATGCTTGCCTGCGTACGGGAATTTTAACTTTGTTTGGTGTGGGGGCTATTTACTGGTGGCATGTTAGTGAAGATGTGAATAGTTTATTACGTAAATATTTGAAATTTAAGAAATAACTTAAAAATATAGTATAATGAAAAAGATTGATTTTAAGAAAAACATCTTTCCGAATTTGGCAATTCTTTGTGTGTTTATCATTGCTGCATGTATGTATTGTGCCCCTATTTTAGAGGGGAAAAATATTTTCGCAGGCGATAGTATAAATGGAACGGCGGCAGTTCATGAAAGCGTTGAATATGCAGAACAAACAGGAGAACATACTTGGTGGAATGGGGCGATGTTTAGTGGTATGCCGAATTATCAGATAGGTGGCGGGCAATATTTGTCCGGTAAGATCTTACGACCATTTTCTCGTTTTTTTCAATGGGGCGCCCGTAATGCCATTTTTATTGTTCTTTTCTATCTTATCAGCTTTTTTATATTGCTGCGTGCGTTTGGTATTAACAAGTGGATTAGTTTGGCTGGGGCTTTCGCAATAGCTTTTTCTTCGTACTTTTTTGTCATTATTGCAGCAGCACATCATGGTAAATGTGTTGCTATTACATGGATGACAATGGTGCTGGTCGGTTTTTTGCTTGCTTATAAGAAAAAATATGGTTGGGGTTCTATTTTTATAATGTTTTTTATACCGATGGGTTTTTTTATACACCCTCAAATGTCTTACTATATTTGTATGCTTATTGGCATTTTGTTTTGTGCCGAACTCTATATACATATTAAAGAAAAACGCTATAAGGATTTAGGTATCGCGACAGCTGTGTTTATTGTATCTTTTGCCATAGGTATGGGAATAGGTAGTGCCAATGTATTTACAAATCAGGAATATGCAGAGCAGACAATGCGTGGCGGACATTCCGAATTGGTAAAAACAACGGATGCAGAGAATAAGACAGGAGGTCTTGATTTGGGTTATGCCACTGCTTGGAGTTATGGCATTGATGAAACGATGACATTTTTGATTCCAAACTATATGGGCGCAGCCTCAGGATTCAATGTCGGAAATAACTCGAAACTTTATAAAGAATTGGTAAATAATGGAGTCCCGCGTAATTCGGCTGCCGAGTTTTGTAAAGCGGCACCAACTTATTGGGGAACACAACCGTTTACTTCAGGTCCTGTGTATATGGGTGCTATTGTCTGCTTTTTGTTTGTTTTGGGATTGTGTTTGGTTAAAGGTCCATATAAATGGGCTTTGCTGATAGCGACATTGTTTTCTGTCCTGCTTTCTTGGGGACATAATTTTATGCCGCTGACACGGTTCTTTTTTGATTATTTCCCTATGTATAACAAGTTTCGTGCAGTGTCGTCTATTCTTATTGTAGCCGAAATAACGATGCCGCTGTTAGGTTTTTTAGCACTCAAAGAAATATGTGATAAGGAACTTCCTAAGGCACAAATCTTAAAAGGGCTTTATATAGCAGCGGGTGTTACAGCCGGCATCTGTTTGGTTTTTGCTGTGTTTGGTAAGTTATTTTTAAGTTTTACATCACCAAATGATGTTCAATTTACTTCACAAATTCCTGACTGGGTCTATAATGCCATTATTGCTCAGCGTGCGTCGATGATGCAGGCAGACGCTTGGCGATCGTTGGTGTTTATTGTTTTGGCAGCCGGTTTGCTCTACTTGTTTATTCAAGAGAAAATCAAAACGATGTGGTTTGGTATTATTTTAACAGGTTTAGTGGTAGTTGATATGTGGACGGTGGACAAACGTTTTTTTAATGATGATAACTTTGTGTCAATCAAAAAACGAGATAATGTTTTTGCAATGCAGCCTTACGAAAAATTGTTACTACAAGATACAACAAATTTCCGTGTTTTGAATCTTACAACTAATACTTTCAACGATGCACGTACTTCTTATTATCTGAAATCTGTAGGAGGTTACCATGCAGCTAAATTGCGTCGTTATCAGGATTTGATTGATGCACATATATCAAAAATGAATATGAGCGTATTGGATATGCTGAATACAAAATATTTTATTGTAAAAACGCAGAACGGGCAAATTATGCCACAGCAAAATCCTAATGCATTGGGCAATGCTTGGTTTATTGATTCTTTGTTGCTGGTAAACACACCTAACGAAGAGAGTGATGCACTGAATACAATTAATGTACGTAATACAGCAGTTGTAGATAAATCGAAATTTGGGGCATTTGCGACTGACTTTGTCTCCGGACACGATAGTACTGCTACTATTGCAGTTACGAAATATCAACCCGGGCTTATTGAATATCGTTCATCTGCCGATAAAGCGGGAACGGCGGTTTTCTCAGAGATATATTATCCGTATGGATGGAAAGTTACGATTGATGGAGAACCTGTTGAACATTTTCGTGTGAATTATGTACTTCGAGCTCTAAATATTCCGGCCGGAGAACATCAAATTTGTTTTAACTTTCAACCGGATAGCGTACGCAAAGGTAATATTTTGTCATTAATCTGTATTATTCTAATGTTTATGACGATGGCAGGTTTTGCTGGTTGGGGCATCTGGAAAATTTATAGAAGCAACAAAAAATGAAAGCGGTTGTTGTTATACCTGTTTACAAATCTCAGTTGAATGACAGGGAATACACTTCTTTTGAGGCATGTTGTCGTATATTGAGAAAATACACTCTTTGTCTTGTAACGTACAATCAATTTGATGATACGGTGTATTGTCAAATTGCTTGTTTATACAATGTAAAGCTACAAGTAGAGTATTTTGAAGATTATTATTTTAAAAATATCCATGGTTATAATCGATTGATGCTTTCTGCCGATTTTTATCATCGTTTCGATGAGTTTCGTTATATGCTTGTTTATCAATTAGATGCGTATGTCTTTCGGGATGAACTACAGAAATGGTGTGGATGTGATTTTGATTATATAGGAGCTCCCTTGTTCGCTCCGGGTTTCCGTTATTCTACTCAGTATGCTTTGGTTGGCAATGGTGGTTTTTCCTTACGTAAAACACAAGTTTTTGAATCCTTATTTCATACAAAATTAACTTGGCATCAACTTTTGCAAGTGAAATATCCTAAAAATCCATACATCAATTGGCGCAAAAAGATTGTATATACTCTTATGTTATGGGCATTAGGACGTTTTGATGGCTTGTTTTATTTTTTGACCTACTTTGTTGACGAGGATCGCTTCTTTAGCTGTGCTTTGTTGGGTACATCTATGAAACTTTCTGTTCCACCGGTAGAAAAAGCTATGTTTTTTGCTTTTGATCAAGGTGGGGCGTTTTGGTTTGATCAAACAAAATGTGTATTGCCTTTTGGAGTTCATGCCTGGTCACATGATTCCACTTATAAGAACTTTTATTGTCGGTTTATTCCTTTACAGCATGAATAACGCCCTTTCGTAACAAAGGTTTACGTTGGTCGTTATAAAAGTATATATATCCCGGGTTTGCCAGACAGGTACAACCTAAATTTGTAAGTTGTTTATTTAGTTGCTCGTAAGCTTGTGGTTTGTGATAGGCGCAGACTTCTATTTCTATTTTTGGACTTTGTTTGATGGTTCGTTCACAACCGCAGATGGCTGCTTCTTCAAATCCTTCAATGTCCATTTTAATTAAATCTGGTGTTATGTTTTTTTGTTTCGAAAAGTCATCAATGCTGATAAAGTTAGTTTGCGGATCTGTTTTTTCTGCAACATATTGACCTACTAAACTAATTTTGTCAGCATACGGTTTAAATGTTGCTTTTAGGGCTTCTATCCATAGGGAATCACATTCAAACAAATATGCATGCTTCAACTCTGTTATATGGTCCAATGTTATTAAACCTTCTGCTGCACCTATATCGAATAAAATTTGGTCATTAAAAGTAGTTTTTTTTGTCCAGTAATGATGTGGCGATTCTGCATCTTGTTCCGCTAAAAGTGCCATATATTGCCAACTGATTTTAAAGGGGTCAACGCCGCGTTTCCAATATAATTTTTTTTCTTTGTGCACTACATAGTACAATTGAGTTTGTTCGCAATAAAAAACTTTTGCGTCATTACGTTTATATTTTTCGACAAAAGGCGATAAAAAGGTCAATTTGACGGAGGTCAAGGTAAAACGATTGTGTCGAGCATATTCAAGTAACGGCTTCATGTCTTCCGCTGAACAATTTTTTTTGTGTTCATGCAGTAAACGTTGAACCATTTTGTGGTTTTTTAGCCCTTCCGCTATAAGACCTGCTTTCTGAAAGAAAAAATTACTACGAATTTGTGCAGGAACAAAACGTTGATAAAAAGATGTGAGCATTTTGAAAAGTTAAAAATAGGACAGCTAATTATATTATCGCTAATTTTATAATAAAGTCAGCGCAAAATTTTTTATGTAAAATTGCGCTGACTTTACTGTAATTTATATTTCTATTTTGCGTAGCTTACCGAACGAGTTTCGCGGATAACCGTGATTTTTACTTGTCCGGGATAAGTCATTTCGTCTTGAATTTTTTTAGCAATGTCGTACGAAAGTGTTTCTACGGTTTTGTCGTCCACTTTGTCTGCGCCCACTATGACACGCAACTCGCGACCGGCTTGTATAGCGTAAGTTTTGAGTACTCCCGGATAAGAAAGTGCCAAGTTTTCAAGGTCATTCAAACGTTTGATGTAAGCCTCTACAATTTCGCGGCGTGCGCCGGGACGTGCTCCCGAAATGGCATCACAAATTTGTACAATAGGAGCAAGCAGCGTTGTCATTTCCACTTCGTCGTGGTGAGCACCAATAGCGTTACAGATATCCGGTTTTTCTTTATATTTTTCTGCCAGATTCATGCCGAGAATAGCGTGTGGCAACTCGGGTTGGTCGTCGGGTACTTTACCAATGTCGTGAAGTAATCCTGCACGTTTCGCTTTTTGTGGATTTAAACCAAGTTCGGAAGCCATTACGGCACATAGGTTGGCAGTTTCACGAGCATGTTGCAACAGGTTCTGACCATATGATGAACGATATTTCATTTTTCCGATAAGACGAATAAGGTCGGGATGCAGGCCATGTACGCCAAGGTCAATGGTGGTACGTTTGCCGATTTCGGCAATTTCTTCTTCTACTTGTTTACGTGTCTTGGCAACTACTTCTTCGATGCGTGCCGGATGAATGCGACCATCTACTACCAATTGGTGTAAAGCAAGTCGTGCTATTTCGCGGCGCACGGGGTCAAAACCTGAAAGTACAATAGCTTCGGGAGTGTCATCTACAATAATTTCGACACCGGTGGCTGCTTCAAGTGCGCGAATATTACGACCTTCTCGACCAATAATGCGACCTTTTACTTCGTCTGATTCTATATTGAATACAGTAACGGAGTTTTCGATGGCTG
>JAQUTW010000057.1 GCA_028694215.1 Paludibacteraceae bacterium
TGGCAAAAGACGAGATAGAAAAATCCGAACCGCAAATTGCTCCATTGGAAGAAGAAATAAAAATATTGCTTATTCCTGCCGATCCCGAAGATGAGAAAAATGTAACCATGGAAATACGTGGAGGAACCGGTGGTGATGAAGCTGCATTGTTTGCGGGCGATTTGTTTAAAATGTATAGCCGTTATTGCGAAAGTAAAGGCTGGAAAATAGAAATTACCAATATCAGCGAAGGAGCTTCGGGCGGTTACAAAGAAATTGTTTTTGAAGTTACCGGCGATAATGTTTATGGTACGTTGAAATATGAAAGTGGTGTACATCGTGTGCAGCGTGTGCCGCAAACCGAAACGCAGGGACGTGTACATACTTCGGCTGCCACGGTAGCTGTTTTACCGGAGGCGGAAGAGGTGGACGTAGAAATAAATCCTGCCGATTTGGAGTTTCAAACAGCCCGTTCGAGTGGCGCCGGCGGACAGAATGTGAATAAAGTGGAAACCAAAGTGCAACTGACGCATAAACCGACCGGCATCATGGTTCAGTGCCAAGTGGCACGTTCGCAACTGAAAAATAAGGAAATGGCACTCCAAATGTTGCGTAACAAACTGTATGACATTAAATTACAGGAACATTTGTCCGCTCTTACTTCACGGCGAAGAACAATGGTTTCCACCGGCGATCGTTCGGCAAAAATTCGTACTTACAACTATCCGCAAGGGCGTATTACCGACCATCGTATCAATTACACCATTTATAATTTGGCTGCTTTTATGAACGGCGAAATTCAGGATTGTATCAACCATTTGATTGTTGCCGAAAATGCCGAACGCATGAAAGATGGTGAACTATAATGAGAAAAGAGTGGCTTTTGTAAAAAAATAGTTAACTTTGCAACTAAACTTTAAAATGTCTGCCTATGAAATAACAGCGTAAAAACCTTACGCACATCGTGAAAAATAGATGAAAAAAGTATTTTAGCTAAAATCGGAACATCCCGAAATCTCGACAATTTCAAACACGTTTCCTACGACAAGCTATAATTCTCACGCCTGACGGCGTGGGCTTTATCGTTGTAATTTGGGAAACATAAGTTGTCGAGAACCTCAGGATGTCAAATGAAAGCGAAATAAGTACCACGCTTTTTTTATGTGCGTATCTCAACCTTTTTGCGGTACAAAAAACGGAGTTTCTCGAAAAGCCGATTGAAGTGAGTAGAGGAAAATTTAAAACTAAAAAACAAAATGAACAAAAAAAACTTTTCTTTTTTGATAATCACTGTTATCATAATGTCTGGTTGTACAAGTGTACGACAAATTGGTAAATTAAATATGATTTCCACCCGAAATATAGATACAGATTTTAAATACGAATCATTGCATACCTATGCAGGAGGAAGTAATGGAGAATTACGTAAAACAAAAGCACAAACGGTAGAAGACGCTGTTAATCAAACAGTAAAGAAAGTAACCGGTGGCGAATTTATGATGAATGTCAAATTATATGTAATAGACGATAAATATTTTGCTGTTGAAGGTGATGTCTGGGGGAAAATGGACGCTGCATATAGAGGAATGAAGATAGGTGACAAAGTTACTTATAAATCATTTGGGAAATATATTAATGCTACTATAAAGGCATTTAAGGATGCAAATACAGCTATTATTATTACCGAAGATGGGAAAACGATTGATAAATCAATTGATGATATAATAAAAGCAGAATAAAAAATTGAAGTTAGTAGAGAAAAATTTAAAACTAAAAAACAAAATGAACAAAAAAATGTCCGCAATATTATTTGCTTTAATAATTATATTATGTAGTGCATGTGAAGGACCACAAGGACCACAAGGACCTCAAGGAATACAAGGAGAACAAGGAATACAAGGAGAACAAGGTGCCGCTGGCCCTTCTGCCCGAATTTACGATTTTTCAGTTCTTTTTCAAAAAGGGTCTTCGTCTGGATACAAATATATAGATACAAGTTCGGATGAGATACTCCTTTTATACGCAGCATCAGCATCAGGATCCTATTTTGAATACCAACCATTACCAGCCATTATACCGAATACAGGAGGATGTATAATGGAATATTCTTATGATCGGTTTTTCTGCACAATTTGGGTAAGCGATGCCACAGGCAAACCTGTATATTTTCAATCGGACACACAAACATCGTTTAGGGCAATCATTATCAAGGGAGACGTAAAGTCCAATGCTCCAGATTACAGTAATTACACAGCAGTAGCCAAAAGATTTAACATCGAATAAACGCGGTTTAAGCAGTGTTCTGACTACTATTCAAGAAAATGTGGGAGCAAAAATAATATTTGATTTGTTCCCACATTTTTCTTTCAATGTTTTTTGTACCTTTGCACACATTATGACACTCTATCCGAAATTAATATTAGAAGCACTTACGCATGTACGTTACCCGGGAACGGGAAAAGACATTGTTTCGTCTGCCATGGTCAACGACGATATTCGTATCGAAGGCAATAAGGTCAGTTTTTCGCTGATATTCGAAAAAGCGAACGATCCGTTTGCCAAATCGTTGGTAAAAGCAGCCGAGCAGGCTGTTTTGAAATATGTCGGCAACGATGTGGAAATTCTGGGAAATATTGGCATTAAGCATAAAGAAGTTGTAGAACAGCCGATAAAACCGTTGCCACAGGTGAAAAAAATTATAGCAGTGTCGTCAGCCAAAGGTGGTGTGGGCAAATCTACCGTATCTGCCAATTTAGCCATTTCTTTGATGCGTTTGGGTTACAAAGTCGGTTTGCTCGATGCCGATATTTTTGGTCCTTCTATTCCTAAAATGTTCGATATAGAAGATGCACAACCTTTTGCGACCGAAAAAGACGGGCGGCAAATGATGGTTCCCATTGAGAAATACGGTATTAAAATTCTTTCCATCGGTTTTTTTGTCAATCCGGAGCAGGCTATTATTTGGCGTGGAGGCATGGCAAGTAATGCCACTAAGCAGTTGATTACAGATGCCGATTGGGGCGAATTGGACTATTTTGTTATCGATTTGCCACCCGGTACCAGCGATATTCATCTGACTTTGGTACAGCAACTGCACATTGACGGTGCCATTGTGGTCAGTACACCGCAGCAGGTGGCTTTGGCAGATGCCCGCAAAGGCATTCAAATGTTTCAAACGGAGAAAATTGATGTACCAATTCTCGGATTGGTAGAGAATATGTCGTGGTTTACGCCTGCCGAACTGCCTGACAATAAATATTATATTTTCGGTAAAAACGGAGGTAAAGAATTAGCAGAACAGATGCATATCGATTTGTTGGCACAAATTCCAATAGTACAGTCTATTTGTGAGAGTGGCGATGCAGGTGCACCTATAACAATGAATGAAAATAGTCTTATCGGAAATCTGTTTCTACAGTTGGCAGAACGTGTAACGAAAAAATTAGAACAATAAAATCATATAATTATGAAAATTGCAATTATCGGAGCAGGAAATATGGGCGGTGCCATTGCTCGCGGAATTAGTCAGGGCACTGTTATTAAAGCTGAAGATATACATGTAAGTGATCCTTCGGCTGCAAGCTTGGAACGCTTAAAAACGTTTAATCCTGCCATTAAAACTTTTCAGACAAATAAAGAAGCCATACGTGATACCGATATTGTGTTGATAGCAGTAAAACCGTGGTTGGTGGCAGAAGTTGCGAAAGAAATAGCCGATGAATTGACAGATAAACAAACGTTTATTTCTATTGCAGCAGGTGTTTCGCTTTCTCAATTACAGGATTTGTTTGCCAAAAATTCACTTTTCCGTATTGTCCCAAATACGGCAATTGATGTACTGCAAAGTGTAAATACTATTGCAACCGTAAATACCACAACAGAACAGCAACAGTTGGTTATCAGCATTTTTAACGAATTGGGGAAATCGTATTTGGTTTCGGAAACACAACTCAATGCTCTTATGGCATTGTCGAGTTGCGGCATCGCTTATGCATTTCGATATATACGGGCTGCCACCGAAGGCGGAGTTGAAATGGGAATTTATCCCAATGTTGCTAAACAGGTTGTACTTCAAACGTTACGTGGGGCAATTGATTTGTTGGAAAAAACCGATGCACATCCGGAAGAAGAGATCGACAAAGTAACCACACCGGGTGGAATTACCATTAAGGGTTTGAACGAAATGGAAGCTAACGGATTTTCCAATGCGGTTATTAAAGGACTCAAAGCAAGTTTGATTAAATAATAATTAGCTTGATGCAGAAACAAAAAACGAGGCTTCTCGCCTCGTTTTTTGTTTTATGATGATTTTTATTTAATCAATGATGTATTCGGCTATTTGAACAGCATTTAGAGCCGCTCCTTTTTTTATTTGGTCGCCAACACACCAAAATGTTAAGCCGTTTGGATTTGAGATGTCTTTGCGAATACGTCCGACGAAAACAGGATCTTTACCGGATACGAACAAAGGCATTGGATACTCTTTTTGTGCAGGATTATCACATAAAACAATGCCTTCGGCACGTTCGAAAGCTTGGCGGGCTGCTTCTACCGAAACAGGTTCTTCTGTTTCTACCCAAATACTTTCGGAATGAGCACGCAATGATGGTACACGTACGCAGGTGGCACTGACTTCGATGTCTGAATGCATGATTTTGCGCGTTTCATTGTACATCTTCATTTCTTCTTTCGTATAACCGTTGTCGGTAAAAACGTCAATATGGGGAATTACATTATAAGCCAATTGGTAGGCAAATTTATTGACTGTAACTTCTTTATTGTCAATGATGTCGCGGTATTGCTGTTCCAACTCTGCCATAGCAGCAGCACCTGCACCGCTTGCTGCCTGATAGGTAGCTACATGTACTCGTTTGATATGCGATAAATCTTCTATTGCTTTTAGTGCTACAACCATTTGTATAGTTGTACAATTCGGATTGGCAATGATACCGCGCGGACAAAGTTTGGCATCTTCGGCATTCACTTCGGGAACGACCAATGGCACATCGTTATCCATACGAAAAGCACTGGAATTATCAATCATAATGGCTCCGTATTTGGTAATGTCTTCTGCATATTCTTTGGAAATAGATGCGCCGGCTGATGTAAATACAATGTTAACACCTTTAAAATCATCACCATGGCGTAGTTCTTTTACAGTGTACTTTTTTCCGCAAAAAGAATATTCTCTTCCTGCACTACGCGATGAACCAAAAAGAAGCAATTCATCAATTGGGAATTTGCGTTCTTCCAATACTTTCAAAAACTCTTGTCCTACGGCACCACTGGCACCTACAATTGCTACGTTCATAAGATATTAATTAACTTTATTGTTTGTTTACTTTTTTATAGTATCTTTACAGTCTAAAAAAATGTTTGCAAAAATACTATTTTTTTACCTATAAATAAACATCTATAATGAAAAGAATCGTCTTTTTTTTGTTTTTATTATTTCATCTGTTTGCATATTCCCAATTTTCGGAAGATTTTACAGACACAAACTTAACAGAAAATCCCGAATGGTTTGGTAACTTGGATAAGTTTACCGTCGAAGATGGTTGGCTGCAATTGAATGACTCTTCGGCAGCAGGGTCAGGATTAAAAGCGTATCTTTCAACCGGTTCTGTTGCCATAGCAGGTGCAGAATGGCAAATTTCTGTGTCTGCCAATACAAATCTGACTTCAGGTAATTATGTTCGTTTCTATTTGGTTGCCAATAAGCAAAATTTGACCGAAAATTTGCAAGGTTATTTTGTGATGGCAGGAGGAACAGCCAAAGAATGTGCGCTTTATCGACAAGAAGGAAATACAACTACCAAGATAATTGATGGAACAGATGACAGAATTTCAGGAACATTACCTTTGAATTTTAGTTTGAAAGTAGAGCGCAGTACAGATGGAGAATGGTCTCTTTATTCAAAAACTGCTGCTGAAACAGCCTTTTACGAGGAAGGTTCTGTTGTTGATAAAACATTCACGGAGGCTTGTTATTCAGGTGTTTATGTCTATTATTCTTCATCTAATAAATTCAATTATAAATTTGACGATATTGTGGTTACAGGCAATCCGTATGTGCCGACTTCGCAAAATATTGTCCGACACGATATTATTTTTTCCGAAATAATGGCAGACCCTGAACCGCAAATAGAATTGCCGAAAGCAGAATATGTGGAGTTATACAATCGAACGGATTCACTGCTTGATTTGTCGGGCTGGAAATTTTCTGTCGGCGAAAAAGATGCCATTATCAATGAAGGAATTATTCCGGCAAAGGGTTTTTTGTTACTTTGTGCCGAAACGAATCGTTTGCTTTTTGATGGCAATATTGCTAAAGTATCTGCTTTCCCGACTTTGACCAACAGCGGGCAACTATTGACACTCAAAAATCGTAACAATGAGATTGTTTCGTGGGTAGAATATTCCGACAAATGGTATGGGAATGATGCGTTTAAAAAAGATGGTGGTTGGTCGTTGGAACGCATCGACAATACAAATCTGAATGTCGATGAACATAATTGGAAGCCATCTGTGTCAACCAAAGGAGGTACGCCATGTGCGGTCAATTCTGTTGCCGATAGGGCGGAAGATTTTTTGGAACCTAAAATTACGGCAGTCGAATTTGTTTCGGCTTCGGTGCTGAAAATTCATTTCAACAAAGAGATGAATGCCGCTACACTTTCCAACTTGCAAAATTACCGTGCCGATATGGATGCCGTTGTGCTTGCCAATGTTCTATCACCCAAAAATAATGCTGTGGAGTTGACGCTTGACCAAGAAATAACCGAAGATGAACTACTGACGATGGCAATAGAAAATTTGAGTTGCATTTCGGGATTTCCTTTGGCAGAAAATGTACATTTTGCAATTCCGCAATCTGTTGATTCTCGGTTTGTTGTTATTAACGAAATTTTGTTTAATCCGGTGGGTGACGGGGTGGATTTTGTGGAAATTTATAATCGTTCGGACAAAACCGTTAATCTCTCACAGTTGTTTCTTACTAAACGAAAAGGCGATGTTTTCGATGTTAAAAATGCTCTGACAGATATGGCTGTCTTGTTTTTTCCGAATGAGTATTTAACCTTGACAACCTCGCCTGAAACCGTTTGTTCGCAATTTACATGTGCCGATGGCTCAAAGTTTATGACGGTTTCGTTGCCATCGCTGCCCGACGACGATGGAAATATTGTCGTAATGTTGAATAACGGTAAAATCATTGATGAACTGAATACTCTGCCAAAATGCACCATTCGTTACTGCAAAACAGCGAAGGTGTGTCACTGGAACGTATCAATCCGGCATTGCCAACCAACGACTCAAAAACGTGGCATTCTGCTTCGGAAGAGTCGGGATAC
>JAQUTW010000058.1 GCA_028694215.1 Paludibacteraceae bacterium
TCTTTGATAATTGGTAAAAGTGTCTTTTCAGAGCAGTTTTCGACCATATAAGCTGAAACTTTTCTGTTGCGTTTTAGAATGCCAAAAACGATTATCTTTCCACGTGCACCACGCCCACGAATACCCCAAACGCGTCGTGCTCCAAAATAGCTTTCGTCGAGTTCAAATTCGCCATAGCAAGGCATGGGATTAGCCATCGAAATATCAAAGATTCTGAGCCTAATTGCGGCAAAGATTTTATTAATACTCTGGTGCGAAACACTGGTTATTCGCTGCTGTTTAGCCTTTTTCTGAATTCAGACGGCGATAATTTTGCACAACGCTTGAAATACTGCCCAAATGCCGACTGGTCTGAAAGCCGAACTTGTCGGCAATTTGCTGATTGTTCAAGGTCGTAGTCAAGAGTGATTGCTTAATAAGCGAAACAATCACATCATCAATGAGTTGTTTGGCGTTATATGGCAAGTGTTGTGAACAATTTTATAAAGATAACGACTCGACATATTCAACTTTTCGGCATAAAACTTAATGTTTTTATTATTATAGCAATGCTCGGCAACCAAACCATACAATGAAAAAATCGTACTTGTAAATTGTGTCCTTTTGCATTTTTCGGTTCCAACATTGATGCGTGGCAACGTCAATTCATAAATCTCATAGATATAGCAGGCTATCAAATTCATAGCCATTGACCGACGATGGCTGTGGCTGGTGTTTTTGTATAGCAGACACATATTTTCAAAAATAAGATTGGCAGCTTGCAAATCTGAGCATTCATACAACTCTGGCGCACTATGTAACAGAACATTGAAAATAGTCCCGTCAAATCCCGAAACTATTTCATAATAAAATGGCAACGAAATAGTTATACAAGTAACCGAAAAATCGACAGAAACCTCTTTGACTTGAAAAGTCATATACTCCGACAGGATAAAACTGTGCTGTTCCGTAAAGCTATGCTCAATCGAGTCGATAGCTATCACCGGATTTCCGGAATGGCATCGTATAAATTTTAAGTCGGTATTAAAGTGTGTACTACCAACCATTTCCGAAAAATCGGATGTGGTAACCCTAAACTCTTCGTTTGTTCTTGTAATGTTCTCCATTGTCCTTTATTGTTCTTATTTTATGGCAAAGGTAACGATATATTGAATATTTTATTTGATTTTGTTCTTAAATCATACAATTCTGTACGACTTTGAAATATAAAATATTGAGAAACAGGGTGTACTTTTGCCTCCGCAAAAAAACAGTAATGAATTGTGTAACTATAAAGGCATTGGGAGGATGCATCAAGTGATGAAACACGACAACAGAGATAGTTTGGATTTTGGTACGATAAATATTTCGTACCTCTTCAGAAAGATGTTCATACCTACATTTTTGGGAATGGTATGTTCATCGCTTGTAAACATTACAGACGGTATTTTTGTGGGGCGCGGTGTCGGAAGCGATGCTCTGGCTGCCGTCAATATGTGTGCTCCAATATTTATGATTGCTACAGGTTTAGCATTGATGCTCGGCGTTGGCGGCTCTGTGATAGTTTCCATCCACCTTTCCAAAGGCAAAGTTAAGGCAGCCAATATCAATATGACACAGGCGTTCACCACCTTGGGAATTTTGGGTTTACTATTAGCCACATTTCCGATGGTATTTCCACAGTTTACATACAATCTTCTCGGCGGCACCGAACTCCTGTTTCCTTATATGGCACACTATATGAAATGGGTAGCTCCGACTATGTTTGTGTTTGTTCTTGTCGGTGCCGGAATGTTTTTCATCAGGCTCGACGGCAGCCCGACCTATTCAATGCTCTGCGAAGTCATTCCTACATTGCTCAACGTGGTGCTCGACATTATCTTTATCTTTCCTTTGAAGATGGGTGTAGAAGGTGCTGCATTGGCAACCGCAATATCCATGACCGTGGGTTTATTGATGGTATTGTATTATATGTTCTTCCGCACCAAAACGTTACATTTCTACAGACCCAAGTTCAGTCGCACTGCGATGGGGCTTTATTTCCGCAATATCGGCTATATGACGAAAAACGGATTTCCGTCTATGTTGGGCGAACTTGCTATGTCGTGCGTGGTGCTTACAGGCAATATCTGTTTTGTCAAATACCTTGGCGAAGACGGCGTGGCAGCCTTCAGCGTGGGCAGTTTTTGTCTGCCGATTATCTTTATGATAGGCAATTCCATTGCGCAATCCGCCCAACCGATTTTAAGTTACAACTACGGCAGCAGTCAGACTGACAGGGTACATCAGATGTATCGGCTGGAACTCATCGTGGGCGTTGTAGGAGGAGTACTGCTCACTATAGCAGGAATGATTCTATGCAGACCGCTCGCCTCTTTGTTCCTTGAACCCGGTACGAATGCCAATGCAATTGCCGTAGCCGGTCTTCCATTCTTCTCGATTGGCTTCCTGTTTACTACGCTGAACCTTGTGCAAACGGGATACTACCAAAGCCTTGAAAGCGCCGGTAAAGCAAGTATGGTAATGCTGCTTCGCGGTTTCGTATTTATGATACCGGCATTCTTCCTGCTGCCGAAGATTGTCGGTACGAAAGGTCTGTGGTTAGCAATTCCGGTAACCGAGTGTCTGACGACAGTAGCAATTGTGCTGTTGGAAGTTGTAAAGAGGAGGAGATAAATAGCGGTATCCGGATTTTCCGAAAAGCACCAATGACTCCGAATCTAATTATTCTATTATCAGTGTTTTATAATGCAGTAAATACGGTTTTTTGAACGGCAACTTGCCCCATCTATTGCCACTGTTTCCTGTATTTATTCGGCGAAACACCCAATTGTTTGGTAAAAAACTCGTGCAAATCGTGCGAATCTGAAAATAGCTCAATCGCAATACGAACAGACTTTGATTGGCTCTGAGAAGTCGTCGTTGGTGACCGGCTCGGAGGTGAATGATGTGCTGAATGTATGCGCAAGCGTTCCCAGCATCTTCGCTTTCGCCGTTGGGCAAAGTCATTATCATTTTGCTTATGTATATCGGGCGTTTGGGCGTTTTTGTGTTCGGTAGTTTTATGTTGACGCGTATGTCGCACAAAAGCGAATCAGCCAACCCAAAAACAGACGATTTGGCGGTATAGTTTAGGGCGTTATCTCCACATAATTGCCTTCAACGTCAACTATGCCGGCTTCGTAATAGCCGTCTCAGGTGCGGCGTGGCTCGCCGGCGATGGCGACGCCGTCGTTGCGCAAGCGTTCTGTGAGGGCATTCACATTTTCTTCACTGCCAACATTGATTGCAAAGTGGGCAATTCCAAAAGTATCATTTTTACTTTGCAGCATTTCCGCAATATCCGGACGGTGCATCAGTTCTATGCGGCAACCGTCACTGAACGACAAAAAATAAGACGAAAATTGCTTTTTCGGATTGTGATACTTTTGGTTGCTGACACAGCCAAAATATGTGGTGTAAAATCGGCGCATCGCCTCAATGTCTTTGCACCATATTGCCAAATGGTCTATTCTCATACTTACATAAATGAATTATAATTTTTTTGAGATATTTTGCTCGCACAAACTTACCCGCTTCAGGTCTTTTTCTCTTCCGAACAACAAAAAAAGTCTTTTTTGTTCCTCTAATGTCGGTACTTTTACGCTCATATTGCCGATAGCGATTTCACGAAAGTGTTCAATAATAACATCTTGCCATATACCATCTTTTTTGACCTGAAGTCCACCCATAATTTCTATATCCATTAAAGGAAAATTAAATCGAGCAAAATCTGAACGAAATAAGTGGTCTTCCTTTGTCTTCGGAGTTACTTCTATATATTCCTTCAAGGAACGTTGAAAATTATCCGACCCAACTTTTGTAGTCAAAATATCAATATCGAAAGTTTCTTCATTACTAACATCTGACAATATTAAAGCGGAGCTTCCAATAATGCACCATTCATCTTTAATCTCCTGCAATTTATCTCCAACTTCCATTAAGGTCTGGCTTATTTTTTCTCTTATTTTCATTTTTGTCCATCATTAGATTATGTTGTAAAACAAGGGCATTATTTATGGTCAATCATATTGAAAATATGTTTTGCAAAAATACATCAAATAAATTGGAGTACCATCCCCGGCTGTACGATTTTCAAAAAATCCAATTAAACAGATACCCGCTCAGGATAATGAACAACGTTACAGTGCCGAAGAAGATGCCGATTAGCTGTTTCTCAGATTTTTATTTTATCTTTGTTGTTTATTTACGCAATATATAAGTTTCGCATTTACGAAAGTTGTATATTTGTTGCGTAAATAAAACGTTAGCCGCAATTATAACGAACCCTGCTAAATACTAAAGTTTTACAAAAAGAAATAGATATGGATATTCAAAAAGACATTATAGATTGGCTTAAAACATTAAAAGGTTGGCAAACTGAATTGGCATATCGCATACTCACAAAAAAGATAGAAGATACAGATATTGATGATATTATCACAATGGCAAAATCTAATTTAGGTTTTGAGGATAAAGACTTCCCTAATTTTTTAAATTCGAATACAGAGAAACAAATAAGGTTATTATCAATTGAGTCAATCCAAAATATTGAAAGTTTAGCACCACGTAATCCATTGAAACTTGAAAAGGAAAAAAATCTAACAGTTATTTATGGTTCTAATGGTTCAGGTAAATCTGGTTATACAAAAATCATCAAAAAAATAAGCGGGAAGCCTCGTGCAATAGACTTAAAATCTAATGTTTTCAATCCAAATCCTAATGGAAAATGTTTAATTAAATATTCGATTGATGGTGTAGAGCAAGAGAAAGAATGGAGTATTAATGATAGCCAAATACTGGATTTAAGAACAGTTGATGTCTTTGATACAACAATAGGAAATAGCTATGTTGATGAAGAGAATACAATTACATACACCCCACAATTCGTAAAATTATTTACTGCTCTAACTTATTATTATTCAAAAATTCAGGAGAAGTTAGAACAAGAGCAATCAAAGTTAACAAAAGCATTATCCAATCTACCTAACGAATATGCACTAACTGATACAGCAAAAATATACAATAATTTAAGGAAAGAATATACTGAGCAGCAACTTGCAAATATCTTGTTATGGGATAAAGAAAAAGAGCAAGCAAGATTAGACATTGAAAAACGATTAAAAGAAAAAGACCCTGCTAAAAGTGCATCTGATTTACGAAAGCAAAAATTAGAAATAGATAAAATTATCAAGGAAATATCAGATGCTTATACACAAATAAATACTGAAGCAATTAAAGAGATTAAAGCATTAAAAAATGATGCTATTAGCAAACGTAAAGTATCACAGGATAGCGTTCAAGTCATTGCTAATAAATCTGAGTTACAAGGTGTGGGTAGTCAAGTTTGGAAATCTTTATGGGAGGCAGCAAGAGTATTCTCTATTCAAGAAGCATATAAAACCAAAGATTATCCACACGTAGATAATGAAGCAAGATGTGTTTTATGTCATCAGCCATTGGATATTAATGCTAAAGAAAGGTTATTGTCTTTTGAAACTTTTATTAAAAGTCAGTTAGAAAATGAGGCAACTCAAGCAGAAAAAAAATATTCGGAAATAATTAGCAAATTACCAGTTAGAATAAATCGAGAAATCCTTTCAACAAAATGTATTGCGGCGAACCTTAATGAAGATTGGTTAAATTGCTTAGTTAATATTTGGCAACAGATAGAAACCGCATCAAATTCAATTAAACAGGACGTTGACGTTACTATTGATGCTAAATTTATCTCAGAAAATGTTTCAATATTAAATTCAATTTCTGTTGCTTATGAAAAATCTGCAATACAATTTGAAACAGACGCAAAGCAATTTGACCGAGTAAAAGCATCAAAAGAATTGTTAGAATTAAACGCTAAAAAATGGAGTTCGGAACAAAAAGAAAACATTTTAAAAGAAATAAGTAGATTAAAGAAAATCGCCGATTTTGACAATTGGATTTCACAATGTAATACTCGTTCAATTACGGCAAAAGCAAGTCAGATATCAGAAACTGCCATAACGGAAGAATATGTAAAAAGATTCAACGCTGAATTATTGAATTTGAATGCAAAAAAGATAAAAGTTGAATTAGTAAAACAGAGAGCTATAAAAGGAACTGTTACACATTCTCTGAAATTAAAAGGGATTAATGGATATAAACCTTCAGATATATTGAGTGAAGGAGAACATAGAATAATAGCTCTTGCTTCATTTCTTGCCGATGTAACTGGCGGTAATAACAATAATTCTTTTGTTTTTGATGACCCTATTTCATCTCTTGACCAACAATTCGAAGAAAAAACAATTGAACGTTTAATTGAACTTAGTAAAACACGTCAAGTAATTGTGTTTACGCATAGGTTGAGTTTATTAGGACAACTTAACGAGAAATGTGATTCAAATTCAATTCAGATAATTGGGATAAGAAATGAACATTGGGGAGCTGGTGAGATTGGAGAAACACCTCTTTTTGCTAAAAAAACTAATTCAGCACTGAATAGCATTAAAAATGATAGGATTGCAAAAGCAAAGAAAATTTTTAACGAACAAGGTAGTGAGGCATATTATCCTTATGGGAAAGCATTATGTAGTGATATTAGAATATTAGTGGAAAGAATTGTTGAACTTGACTTTTTGGCAGATGTAATTCAGAGGTATAGGCGAGCCGTAAACACAATGGGGAAAATTCAGAAATTGGCTAAAATTCAGAAAGAAGACTGTGATATTGTGGATGATTTTATGACACGATATTCGTGCTTTGAGCACAGCCAACCAACTGAAACTCCTATTGAAATTCCAGAACCTGTTGAATTAGAAAAAGACATTGACAAATTATTACAGTGGCTAACAGAATTTAATAGTAGAGTTTAGAAATAAAAAATAACAGCGGCTAACAATGTATATACAAAATAGGCGTGATAGTAGTATTTTCAAGGCTTGTAGCCCGCTTCAACATCATAACGGTTTGATAAGTTTGAAGCCCGCAATCGCCTACTTTGCATATACTTGTCCGTTGGGTGCAATCCGTAAAAAAAAAGAAAAAACCGTATCTTTGAGGAGACAAATCTGAATTTATAACAGCAACATATGACAACTTCCCAATATCTCGACAACATAAACCAGAAATTTAAAGCTGGTATCTCAACAGAACACACATTCAGAGGAAGCCTCGAACAACTTATCGAATCATTGGTACCGACAATCCGCGCAACCAACGAACCAAAACGACAAAGCTGTGGCGCGCCCGACTACATTTTAACCACAAAAGACATTCCCGTTGGTTTTATCGAGGCAAAAGATATTGGCGACCGTGACCTTGAAG